>JANNRN010000462.1:0-17758 GCA_031401375.1 Phyllobacteriaceae bacterium
CTTCTTGCCCTCGGCGTCCGCCTGGCGGATGAAGTCGGCGTGGCGTTTCTGGTCATCGAGGCTGACGGTCAGAAGATAATTCTGATAAGGCAGGGCAAGATAGCCGTCACGCTCCGCCTCAGGCCATTGCGACAACGCCTCGCCCAGTCTGCGCCGTGCCTGTTCGGTACGCTGGCGCTGCGGCACTTCCGAAAAGCCGCCGGTAAGGAATATCTCCGTCTCGTAAAACAGGTTCCGCAGCAATTGACCTTTCCAGCCATTCCAGACACCCGGGCCGACAGCGCGGATATCGCATACCGTCAGGATGACCAACAGCTTCAACCGGTCAAGCGTCTGCACTTTTTCGGCAAAATCGAGAATCGTCTTTCGGTCATTGAGATCGCGCGACTGCGCCACCATGCTCATCGTCAGATGCTCTTCGATCAGCCAGGCGACGGTCTCCGTTTCGCTCTGCGACATGCCGAGACGGGGTCCAAGCTGCCGGGCGATCCGCGCCCCCTCAATGGAATGATCCTCCGGCCTGCCCTTGGCGATGTCGTGCAGCATCAGCGCCAGATAGAGCAGATGCCGCTCGGACCTGAGGCCTGGCAGTAACTGATAGGCAAGCGGGTGCTGCGAAGCGAGCGAACCGTTTTCAATATTCGACAGCACGCCGATACAGCGCAGCAAATGCTCATCCACGGTGTAGTGGTGATACATGTTGAACTGCATCATCGCGACGATCTTGCCGAAATCAGGGATGAAGCGGCCAAGAACGCCCGCTTCGTTCATGCGCCGCAATGTGAGTTCCGGTTGCCGTTCGGAACACAGCACATCCATGAAAAGACGATTGGCCTCGGTATTGTTCCTCAGATCATTGTCGATCAGCGACAGCGAGCGGGTGACCTCTTTCATGGCGTCGGGATGGTACTCGTGGCCCGATTTGTCGGCGTAGTAGAACAGGCGCAGGAGGTTGACGGGGTCACGTTTGAAGACTGTTTGGCTGGCGATATTGATGCGCTGATTGTCGATGACGAAATCGTTTGTGCCTTCGATCTTGCGCGTGCGGCGTGAGAAAGACATCAGGATACGGTTGAAGCCTGGCGCATATTTGGCCTGCTCTTCTTCCAGCGCGGCGCAGAAAATACGCGTAAGGTCACCTACTTCCTTTGCGACGAGGAAATAGTGTTTCATAAAGCGCTCAACCGGCGACAGCCCGGGCCGCGATCTGTAGCCCAGTCTTGCGGCGATTTCGCGTTGAATATCAAACGAGAGCCGCTCCTCCGCCTTTCCTGTCGCAAAATGCATGTGACAGCGCACCGCCCACAGAAAATCCTTGGCCTTGAGGAACTGGCGGTACTCATCATGCGAGAAAACGCCCTTTGCCACCAATTCATCCGTGGTTGCGACGCGATAGTAATACTTTGCGATCCAGAAGAGGGTGTGCAGATCACGCAACCCGCCCTTGCCATCCTTGACATTGGGCTCGACGAGATAGCGTGATTGTCCGGATTTCTCGTGCCGCACATCGCGTTCCTGCAGCTTTGCCTGAATGAATTCCAGGCCCGTGCCCTTGACCACCTCAGGATCAAACCGCCGCTGCAACTCATCGAAAAGCTCTTTGGCGCCGTGAATGTAACGCGCCTCCAGGATCGCGGTGCGGATTGTCAGGTCCGCCCGCGACAGACGTATGCATTCATCAACGTTGCGGGTTGAATGTCCGACCTTGAGGCCGAGATCCCACAACACATAAAGCATGTATTCGATGGTCTTGGCGCTGGTCGGGGTTTGCCGGCTTGGCAACAGAAACAACAGGTCGATGTCGGAACCCGGTGCAAGCGTTACCCTGCCATAGCCGCCAACCGCGATGATTGCGACACGCTCTCCTTCAATGTCCTTGCCCGCTGGAAAGGCGTAGCGCCGCGTGAAATCAAACAGACCCGCGATGATCATGTCCATGAGATGCGAAAGGCGCGTGGCGCAAAGCAGGCCGCCGCCGTCTTGTCTCAGCATTGCCTCCGCCCGCGTGCGTCCTTCGACCAGGAACTCTTTGCACACTTCGACCAGAAGCGGGCGCATGCCGTTGACATCGGCGTTCCGCTGAGAGGCCTCGCCAATGGAACTCAGCCGCTGGCTGAAGGCGTCAGTGTCCATTATCTGATCGAGATTAAGATCTATCTTGGGCATCAATTCGCCGCCGAATCCTTGATGTGCGGGTCTATAGCGGCTTTTGCTGGAAGACGATACCGCGCTACGGCTTCAAAGCCAGAGCTTTGAGACGGTAGACAAGTTCAAGCGCTTCCTTCGGCGAAAGTTCGTCCGGGTTCACGGATTCAAGGGTTTCGGCCAATTGATCTTTCGGCTGGCTCTTTTGGGGCGCATGCCGCACGGGCGCCGAAAACAGCGGCAGGTCATCGATCAACTGGGTGGATTTGGCTGAAGTACCCCCTGCCTCAAGCTGATGCAGCACGGCACGCGCGCGCTCGACTACCGCCTGCGGAAGGCCGGCCAGCCGGGCCACCTGCACGCCATAGGACCGGTCAGCAGCGCCTTTGGCGACTTCATGCAGAAAGATCACATCTCCGTCCCATTCCTTGACCTTCATGGTGACGTTGTGCAGCCGTTGCAGCTTGGCCGACAGCGCCGTCATCTCGTGGAAATGGGTGGCAAACAAGGCACGCGACTTGTTGACCTCATGCAGGTGCTCAATCGCGGCCCAAGCGATCGACAGCCCGTCAAAGGTCGCGGTGCCGCGTCCGATCTCGTCAAGAATGATCAGCGACCGTTCGCCTGCCTGATTGAGGATCGCCGCGGTTTCAACCATTTCGACCATGAATGTCGATCGGCCGCGCGCCAGATCATCAGAAGCCCCGACACGCGAGAACAGGCGGTCGACGACCCCAATATGGGCGGAACCCGCCGGCACGAACGAACCCATTTGGGCCATGACGGCAATTAGCGCGTTCTGGCGCAGAAAGGTCGATTTGCCACCCATATTCGGGCCGGTGATCAGCCAGATTGCGCCCGGCGTGCTTTCGCCTTCGGGTGACAGGCGGCAGTCATTTGCCACAAACGGTTGGGCGGCGTCACGGCGAAGCGCCTGCTCAACGACCGGGTGCCGGCCCTGCACAACTTTGAACGCCAGCGTGCCGTCAACCATTGGACGGCAGTACCCTTGTTCTTCGGCAAGTTCCGCCAGACCGCGTGACACATCAAGTACTGCAAGTGCTGCCGCGCCATCGCGGATGGATTGCGCTTCTTTGACCACCGCCGATGCGAGCATGTCATAAGTGGCGAGCTCGATCTCCAGCGCCCGGCCGGCGGCGTTGGCGATTTTCTCTTCAAGGCGGGCAAGCTCGATTGTCGTGAAACGCATGGCATTGGCCATGGTCTGCCGGTGGATGAAACGGCCGCGCGCGGCATCTGAACCGTTCATGGTTTCGGCGTGGTTGGCGGTCACTTCGATATAGTATCCCAGAATGTTGTTGTGGCGAATCTTGAGTGATTTGATGCCAGTTTCGCTTTGAAACTCGCCTTCCATCTGGGCAATCACGCGGCGTGACTGGTCCCGAAGCGCCCTCAGTTCATCGAGCTCACCATTGTATCCCTTGCGGACAAACCCGCCGTCACGTGTCAGTTGGGGAAGTTCATCGGCCAGCGCGTCCGTCAGGAGCCGTTCGACCACACCCGGCAGTCCGCCAAGACCGTCATTGGCTGCCGCAATCTCGCGGTTCGTTGGCGTTGCCGCAAAAATTCCGCTGACGCGCTTACCGGTTGCGATACCTTGCCGAATGGCTTCAAGGTCACGCGGTCCCGATCTGCCGACACCGATGCGCGACAGGGCGCGCGGCATGTCCGGAACTTGCTTCAGCAATTCCCGCAGTTGATCCGAACGCCGGCTGTCGGCGAGAAAGAAAGTGACCGAATCGAGCCGGTCATTGATGACCGCAGCATCGGTCAAGGGAGACATCAGCCGCTCGCCAAGCAATCGCGCACCGCCGCCGGTCAGCGTCCGGTCCATGGCCCGGAAAAGGCTCCCCTGCCTTTCGCCCGAAAGAGTGCGGACAAGTTCGAGACTGGCGCGCGTCGCCGGATCAATGAACAGGGTCGAGCCCGCGCCCACCCTTTCGGGCCGTTGAAGCGGAGGATGCTCGCCGATCTGCGTCTTCTCCACATAGGCGACGGCCCCGGATATGGCCGCAATTTCGGCCCGGGAAAAAGCACCGAACCCATCCAGTGTCGATACGCCAAAATAGCGGGCGACACGTCCTTGCGCCGTGGCGCTGTCGAAGAGGCTTGGCGGCTCTGGCCGCACAATCCGGCCCAGAGTGTCAAATGCGGGCTTGAATGCCGGATCATGGAAAACCGGTTCGGCCACGATCATTTCGCGCGGATCAATACGCAGAACGTCAGCCGCAAGCCGTTCGAGGCTGGTTTCGCAAACGCGAAAAACACCGGTTGATATGTCAATCCAGGCGAGGGCCAGACCGCCTGCTCCCTCGCCGCGCACCCGGCCGAGCGCCACGAAATAGCTGGGCTCGGCCGGATCGAGCAGTTTTTCTTCCGTGATGGTCCCTGGCGTCACCAGGCGAGTGACATTGCGTTTGACAACGGACTTCGAGCCGCGCTTCCTGGCTTGCGCCGGGTCCTCGATTTGCTCGCAGACCGCCACGCGGAAACCGAGCGCGATGAGTTTCGACAGATAGCTGTCGGCGGCGTGAACCGGAACGCCGCACATGGGAATGTCCTCACCCAGATGCTTGCCCCGCTTGGTCAGCGTGATACCGAGCGCCCGTGACGCGCTGACCGCGTCATCGAAAAACATCTCGTAGAAATCGCCCATGCGGTAAAAAAGCAGCGAATCCATATTCGCCGCCTTGATCTCGATGAACTGCTCCATCATGGGCGTGCCACGCGGTTCCGCGCCGGATATGTCGCTTCTCTCGTCCAATGTCAGCAGCACCCAACCAATGAGAGTTTCAAATGCGTCTGTTTTGGGATTTCCCGGGTTTACAGCCGCATGCCTGCCTGTCTACCTTGGACAAAACCAAAAACAAACCGGGAAACGCCTGATGCCCACTGACAAGATGGATGGAACGACCCCGTCGGTAACGGCCGACGAGGCATTGGAGTTTCATGCCCGAGGCCGCCCGGGCAAGCTCGAAATCACGCCAACAAAGCCGATGGCGACGCAGCGCGACCTGTCGCTCGCCTATTCGCCGGGCGTTGCAGTGCCCGTCCGGGCCATCGCCGAAGATCCCGCGCGCGCCTATGACTATACGACCAAGGGCAACATGGTGGCGGTGATCTCGAATGGGACTGCGATTCTCGGCCTTGGCAATCTCGGCGCACTCGCCTCAAAACCGGTGATGGAGGGCAAGGCAGTCCTGTTCAAGCGCTTTGCCGATGTTGATTCCATCGACCTGGAAGTTGACACCGAAGATGTCGACGAGTTCGTCAATTGCGTGCGGTTTCTCGGGCCATCCTTTGGCGGCATCAACCTTGAAGACATCAAGGCGCCGGAATGTTTCATCATTGAAAGCCGGTTGCGCGAGTTGATGGACATTCCCGTCTTTCACGACGATCAGCACGGCACCGCCATCATTGCCGCGGCAGGTCTCATCAATGCGCTGCACCTTACCGGCCGTGACATGAAGACGACAAAACTGGTCTGCAATGGCGCGGGCGCGGCAGGCATTGCCTGTATCGAATTGATCAAGGCCATGGGTTTCCGTTCGGACAACGTGATTTTGTGCGACACCAAGGGCGTTGTCTATCAGGGCCGCGAAGAAGGAATGAACCAGTGGAAGGCCGCCCATGCGGCGCCGACCGAGGCAAGGTCGTTGTCGGACGCGATGAAGGGAGCGGACGTTGTTTTGGGGCTTTCGGCCAAAGGCGCCTTCTCCGCCGACATGATCCGGTCAATGGCTCCAAATCCGATCATCTTCGCCATGGCCAATCCGGACCCGGAAATCACCCCCGAGGAAGCAGCGCTGATACGCGACGACGCCATCGTGGCAACCGGACGCTCGGATTACCCGAACCAGGTCAATAACGTTCTCGGTTTCCCTTACATTTTCCGTGGTGCGCTTGATGTGCGCGCCACGACCATCAATGAGGACATGAAGATTGCCGCCGCCCACGCCCTCGCCGAACTAGCGCGCGCCGATGTGCCGGACGACGTTGCCGCCGCCTATCAGGGCAACCGGCCTAAATTCGGACCCGGCTATATCATTCCGGTTCCCTTCGATCCGCGCCTGATTTCAGCCATTCCTGTAGCGGTCGCCAAAGCCGCCATGGCGAGCGGTGTCGCCCGCAAACCCATCGCCAATCTCGAGACCTATGCGCGTGAGCTCTCCGCCCGCCGCGACCCGATCGCCTCGACCCTGCAGCGCATTTATGACCGTGTGCGGCGCCAGCCAAAGCGAATGGTCTTTGCCGAAGGCGAGGAAGAGCAGGTCATGCGCGCCGCGCTTTCTTACGTGAACCAAGGGCTTGGCGAAGCCATCCTTATCGGCCGCGAAAACCGTATTGCCGAAACCGCTTCCAACGCAGGACTTGCGCTTGACCGCAAGGGTGTCTCGATTGTCAATGCGCAACTCTCCACGCGCAACGTCGCCTACGCCGATCACCTTTACGAGCGCATGCAGCGCAAGGGCTTTCTTTTTCGCGATTGCCAGCGCCTGATCAACAATGACCGCAACCATTTTGCCGCCTGCATGGTGGCATTGGGTGACGCCGATGCCATGGTGACAGGCGTCACCCGCAACTATTCGACTGCGCTCGAAGATGTGCGCCGCGCTATCGATCATAAGCCGGGCCACCGGGTCATCGGCGTCTCGCTGGCGCTTTGCCGCGGCCGCACGGTGCTGGTGGCAGATACCGCCGTGCATGACATGCCCTCGTCGGAGGAACTTGCCGACATCGCCGAAGAGGCGGCGGGCATGGCACGACGCATGGGCTATGAGCCTCGCGTGGCGCTGCTTGCCTATTCGACCTTTGGCCATCCGCCGGGCGAGCGCGCCGAGCGCATCCAGGAAGCGGTGAAAATTCTCGACAAGCGCCGCGTCGATTTCGAGTATGACGGCGAGATGGCGGCTGATGTGGCGCTCAATCCGCGCTCCATGGAGCAGTATCCCTTCTGCCGCCTCTCGGGCCCGGCCAATGTTCTGGTCATGCCGGCTTTTCATTCGGCGTCAATTTCGACGAAAATGTTGCAGGAGCTTGGCGGTTCGACAGTTATCGGCCCCTTGCTTGTCGGCCTCGACAAGCCCGTTCAGATCGTCTCGCTGGGCGCCAAGGATTCCGACATTGTCAACATGGCCGCCATCGCCGCCTATTGGGCGAGCACTTAGCCGAACCGCGTCGCCTCAGGGCCGAAATGATTGAGATAGCGGCTTGAAATCTCTTCGGTGCGCATGATGACGAACACGTCGGTTGTGCCAAACGCGTGGTCGACCACGGCGTGCTCCCCGAACTTTGCCCCGAGGCGCAAATAGCCTTTGATCAGCGGCGGCATCGCCGAGAGCGCGGCCCTCAGATCAATGGCCTCCTCCGGCATCAGGTCCATCGACAATGCGCGGTCTTCCAGCGCGGCCACACGCCAGTCTCCCTTGGCGCGGGCTTGATGGTAAAGGAAGGAGAGCGGCAAGGCATGAATTGCCGGTATGGTTCCGGGAAACGATGCGCAGCCAAACATGACGTCGGTCGAATGCGCGCGGCAATAGGCCCAGACACCATGCCACAAAAGTTCGACAGTGCGCTTTGATCTGTAGCCCGGCAAAATGCACGAACGGCCGAGTTCCAGAAATCGCCGGTTCTGGTGGCGACCGATCAATCCGCGCACGTCGAATTCACCTTCCGAGTAGAAGCCGCCGGCCAGAAGTGAATGCCGTTCACGCAGAAGACGGCAAGTGCTGACGATTCGTGCCTCCACAGGTCCGGAAACTGATTCGTCCAGTATCAGCAGATGATCGCAAAGGTCGTCAAACCGGTCAGCGTCCCGGTTTCCGGTTACCGACCGACCCGATTCCGCGAAAAAGACATTGTAGCGCAGGCCAAGTGCGGCTTCGATCTCGCGTTCTGTCGCAGCGAGCCGTACGATCAAACTCCCCATTTTTCCAAGGTTGGCTGGCGCTCCGGGAATTGCGGGCAGCGGCATCCCGGCAAGCGGCGTGGCGGCCATCTGTCCATGATTGGAATGGGTCGTGGCGGCAACAACCATTTTCGTGTCCCAGGATCAATGTCGGTGACGGGATATCTGAAGTTTGCTACATCATCGTGACGCGTTCGCGGCAGGAATGAGGCAGTTTCATCCCTCAACGATCAGTGGTTGACTGATTCTTCGATGATCGACAACAGCCGAAACGGGTCAACAGGTTTGGTTACGAACCCTGACGCGCCGATACCGCGCACAGCTACTTCCGTCTCGGCCTGACCGTCGGCGGTGAGGACAAGAATGGGCAGTGAGTCTGCTGATTTTTGCTCCTCATGCGCCCTGATCGCGGCGATTGCATCCATGCCGTCCATTTCGGGCATATGCAAATCCATCAAGATGAGATCAAACCGGCCTTCGCCGTTCGTCGCCCGGGCTACCGCGGATTTTCCATCGGCAACGCGCTCGACCCGGTGGCCCGCCCATTCAAGCGTGGACTTCACCAGAAGTGCATTGATGTCATTGTCTTCGGCAAGCAGAACGCTGAGTTGACGCTGGGCGGCCTTTGCTTGCGAGCGGATCGCCCGCTTGGACACGGGGCCGGCATCGAATTGTTCGATTCGGCCCAAAAGCACGCGCACCAGCGTTTCAAGGCGCACCGGCCGTGCCAGGAAGGAGGAAAAGCCGTTTGCCCGGTAGGCCGGAAGCGACCCGCGATCCTTGGGTTCAACAAGGATAATCTTTTCCTCAAACCGCTCCAGTTGTTCAATGTAAGCCGGCAAAAGCCGTTCCGCCATGGTGGTATCGACAATCAACATGGCTGCACACGTTTCAGAAAGGTCATCAATGCTCTTCAGAAGTTCGGCAGAACCACCCTCGCTGATGAGCGTATTGGCAAGTGCTTCGGCTTCGATTTCGCAATCCACCAGAATCGCAGCGTTGACAGCGGCAAGCCTGCTGCGCCCCTCGCGCGCAGTCTTGGCGGCTTCCACCGGGAGCTTCAGGGTGAAAACGGCCCCGTTTCCCTTGCGGCTCTGAACCGAAATGGCGCCGCCCATGGCTGTCGCAATACGGCGCGTGATGGCAAGACCAAGGCCCGCACCGCCATGCCGGCGGGTCGTACCTGTTTCGACTTGTTCAAATTCGCCGAATATCCGCTCTTGTTCGCGCAGCGGGATGCCCGGTCCGGTATCGCGAACGGCAAAGGCAAGCCAGCCTTGCTCCGCAGTGCTGATCTCCAGGACAACACCGCCCTTGTCGGTGAACTTCACCGCATTGCCAAGCAGGTTAAGCAGCGCCTGACGCAGCCGCAACGGATCGAGGACAACAGTTTCGGGCACGGAGGGCGCCATATAGAGCGCAATGCCGATCTCCTTGGCAAAGGCCCTCGATGCCATCAGTTCGACGAGATTTTCGGAAAACTCCCGCAGACGGATCGTATCCGGCTCAATGTCGAACCGGCCTGCTTCGATCTTCGAAAAATCAAGAATGTCTTCGATCAGACCCAGAAGCGAATTACCCGAACTGATGATGGCCTGAACATAGGTCCGCTGTTCATTGGTCAGCGGCGTGTCGACCAGGAGCCGCGCCAGTCCGTTGATGCCGTTGAGGGGTGTGCGGATCTCGTGACTGACCGTTGCGAGGAATTGTGATTTTGCAAGGTTTGCGGCCTCCGCTTTTTCGCGGGATTCAATGAGCGCCGTCTCCGAGCTTTTGTGGGTAGTGATGTCCCTCGCCACCGCCTGACGGTAAACCGAGCCGAGCAACTCGTCCCGCACCGTGAACTCCGCCCAGGAAAACCACCTGTCATTGATCTCTGCATCGCAGGTGGCAAACGCTTGGCCGTCACCGGTCTTGCGCGGGCGAATCCCGTATTCCGAGAGCAGTCGCCCGACCGGCTCCATGCCCAGATGCGTTGTTATCTTGCGGAAGTTGTCGTTGGCATAGACGATTCGGCCGGCATGATCCTGATGAACCACCAAGTCGCCGAGCGCATCGAATATGCCGCGTGACTTCTCCCCTGTCTCGGAAAGCTCCCAGATGCGATCAGACAGTTTTTCATTTTCCAGCGTAAGTCCTGCAAGCAGCGCCTGCCAGTTGACCGCGGTGCGCGCCGCACGAATAGCAAGAAGGATTGACAGCGCACTGAAAACCATCGCGGCCAGAGCCAAGGACATGGCGGTGCTTCCGGTCAGCACCAGCGTCCATAGCCAGAGGGAAACCAGCGTCAGGAATGCGGCGAGATTGATGCTGGAGGCAAGGCCTGCGCGATGAGTGGCGGACTTGCCGCGCCCCGTCGCCGGCATGGGAATCTCTGGTAGGGGCCCGGGCGCTGGCTGCCAGCTTTCCGTCTTGTCCCGCTGCATTGCTTTGCTGGAGCTGATCTGCATGCACACAGCATCGCACGGTTCCCTTTAGGGAAGTTTTGGCGTGAAAGTTAGAATTTTACTCAATTGGCGGATGCGGACCGGTTTCTCCGCCAGTCGACAAGTTCCTGCACAATGATTAGCGCCGCGCCGAATGTGATGAATATGTCCGCAAGGTTGAATACGGCGAACGACCATATGGGCGTATGAAACAGAATATAATCAATAACATGACCATACCAGACCCGATCAACAAGATTGCCGAGCGCACCGCCGATAATGAGCGCAAAGCCGATCCGGGCGGCAAGCTGCCCGCTTCCCGCCCGCGACCACAGATAAAGCACAAATCCGATGATGAGCGCGGTCAGCAAGAGCAGGAGATTGTCGGGCAGGCCGGACAGCATGGAAAAGGCGATGCCGGGGTTCCACGTGCGGTATAGCCCCAGAAACGGCAGCACCGGCACCAGTTCCTCATAGTTGAGCCGGGTTTCCACAAGCCGCTTGATCCATTGGTCAAGGACAACAGCAATCGGAACCAGTGCTACAAGCGATGGCAGCTTCATGTTTTCACCGAGAGGGCATGCCGCCGGATTTCATAGAGCGCAATGGCTGTTGCCACAGCAAGATTGAGCGAATCGGCACGCCCTGCCTGCGGGATCATCACAAGCTGGTCGCACGCCGCTGCAAGGGTCTGCGGCAGACCGGCCTGCTCGTTGCCCATCAGAAGCATGACCGGCTTTCCGTGATAATCAAGGCTGCGATGATCGACTGCGCCGCGCAAGTGTGTGCCCACCACCAATCCTTTGAACTTCTTGCGAAAATTGAGGAACTCGCCTTCTGTTGCCTTGACCACGGGCATGGCGAAGATTGACCCCATCGTTGCGCGCACGCATTCGATTGAAAAAGGATCCGTGGTTTCACCGACAAGCATCACGGCCCTGGCTCCAAATGCGTCGGCCGTGCGCAGGATCGTCCCGAGATTGCCAGGGTCACGCACACGGTCGAGGACCACGATGACGTCTTCGCCCCGTGCCTTGAGGCTATCAAGTTGCAGCCACCTCTGTTCAAAGACACCGATAACGCCTTGCGGATTGTCGCGCCGCGTAATTGAGCCGATCACATTCTCGCTCGCCGCAAGAACAAGCGCACCGGAAGCCACCGCGCGGGCGACGGTTTGCGCCGCCACATTGTTGCCGGAAAGCGCTTTGGCGAAAACCAGCACCTTCAGCTTCCAGCCAAGATCAAGCGCGTCGATGACGAGTTTCAAGCCTTCCGCAATGAATGTATTCGTTTCCTCCCGGTGCTTCTTCAGGGCGAGCGACCGGATGTCCTTCACGACTGGATTGGCAAGCGACGTGATTTCCTTCACTTGGCCCGGCCGAAGCTGTTCATTGTTGCGAAGGCTCATGGCTTTGCCACCCAGCGCGAGAAAAGCGATGTCGAAAGCGCCCGGCCCGCTGATTTTTCGCGCAGGATCAGTTCACCGGAATCAACACGCCCGCCAAGTCCGGTGAACGTGTCCCGCATCAATTCGTGAATGGCAAAAAACGAAGCGCGGATCGAGTAAGCCGTCAAAATGACCGCCAGCGGATCGGGCGAAATGATGGAACGGCAGGCCTCGACCATATCGGGCAGATGCTCGAACATTTGCCAGACTTCTCCGGCAGGTCCGCGTCCGAACTGCGGTGGATCGAGAATGATGATGTCATAGGAATTGCCGCGGCGCCCCTCGCGCAGCACGAATTTTGTCGCATCTTCAACGATCCAGCGGATGGGCCTGTCCGCCAGCCCTGCAAGCGCCTGGTTCTCCCTGGCCCAGCCGATTGCTTTCTTCGAGGCATCGACATGGGTGACCTCGGCGCCTGCGCGTGCGGCAACGAGCGAGGCGACACCGGTATATCCAAAAAGATTGAGGACCTTTACCGGCCGCCCCGCATGGCGGATGAGGCCCTCCATGTACGACCAGTGCGCGGCCTGTTCCGGGAAAACACCGACGTGGCGAAAAGATGTGAAGCGGCCCAGAAACGGCATTGAATCAAAGGCGAGCGGCCAGGTTTCGTTCAACGGCTTTTTGAGAAACTGCCAGCGCCCCATGCCCTCTTCATCGGTGTTTCCCTTGAACACCGCGTCGGCCTTCGCCCATTCAGAGACCGGCAGTGCGGGGAGCCAAAGAGCTTGTCCTTCCGGGCGCTCGATGCGGTAGGGACCATATTGTTCAAGTTTGCGGCCATTGCCGCTGTCAATAAGGGCGTAGTCAGCGGTCGGCCCCGTCTCAAGGATAAGCGGCAGGTTTTCAGTCGGACGCGGGCCGGTCCGGCGCGGCCTTTCAGCAGAAAACCCCGGCCCCTCAGGCTTGATCGGCGGGAGGCTTTGCATCACCGCTCGTAACGCAAAAACGGCGTCAGCGTCGCCATGCGGTCATAAAGGCGCCGGGCCACGTCGTTGTCCTTGTGGGTGGCCCAATAGGTGCGTGAAGCGCCGCGCCGCAATGCTTCTTCATAGGTCGCTTCAATCAGCGCCCGTCCGGCGCCGGTGCCGCGAACGGTTGGGTCAACATAGAGGTCTTCGAGATAGCAGTACCACTCCTTGGCCCAGGTCGAGCGGTGGCAAACGAGATTGGCAATGCCCACTGCCGGGCCGCAATCGCTCATCGCGATCAGGCCGAACATGCCGTCCTGCTGGCTGAGCAGCCTTTTCCAGGTCAATTGGATCAGGTCATCCGGCAATTCTGTTTCGTAGAAAACCAGATAGGCAGCAAACAGACGCCGCCAGTCAGAATAGTCCCCTGTTTCAATCAGACGCACCGAAGTGGAATGTTGTTTTGTCATGTTGGGCTCCCCCGGCTGCAAGGCGTCAAATGGCGCGTCTTTCTGCCTGGAAACGCTGATCAATCAGGATTCCGGCAGCAAGGTCCTCAAGCGCAGCGCCAACGGACTTGAACAATGTGATTTCATACTCGCTTCCGCGGCCAAGAACATCGCCTTTGACCAGAGCGCCAAGTTCGCCGACGACATCCTCCGCCGAGATGATTCCGTCTGCAATCGGTTGCACGATGTCGCCCCCTTCCTTCAAAGCGCCGGCAAAAGTATCAACATAAAGACGGGATCGCAGGATGGCAGTGTCATCGCTTTCGCGCATCTGTGCGTTGAAGGCGCCGACAAGGTCAATATGGGTGCCCTCTTTCAGGAGATTTCCCTTCACCAAGGGTGTGGTCGACAAGGTCGCCGCCGAGATGACGTCGGCTTGGCGAAGCGCACCGTCAAGATCGGTGACCGCTTCCGCGTCAAAACCGTAAGCGGCAAGCCTTGCCGCGGCACTTTCCGCGCCTGTAGCGGTACGATTCCAGAAAATCGTCCGGGTAATGGGCAGGACCGCGCGGTGGGCGCGCGCCAGATGGACGGACAGAGCGCCTGCGCCGATCACCAGATGAACCGCGCTGTCTTTTCGCGCCAGGTAGCGGGCGGCAAGAGCTGAGGTCGCAGCTGTTCGAAACGCCGTCAGGGCCGGCCCGTCGATGAGAGCACGGGGCTCTCCGGTCTTGCCGTCAAGCAAAAGATAGAGCCCCATGATCGACGGCTTGCCGAGCGCGCCATTGTCGGGTGCAACTGTGACGATCTTGACGCCGATGCTGCCGCTCTCGTTATCCTTCAGACCGGAAAAATCCGTCCAGGCGGGCATGAGAAGAAGCGTGATCGGGCTTCCTTCCAGTTTTGTAACAGTGTGATGGTGCCGCACCGGGGCCACCACGCCGCTCGCGAAAGCGCGCTGGATGGCCGAAATCATCGAAGGGTAATCAATCAGCCGTTCGACATCGCGTGCGTCAATGAAGTCCATGCCGGCGTCCGTCTAGGATGCCGGGAGGGCGGTTTGCGCGGCCCTCTGGACAGCGTCACGGCGCTGAGCCTCAGAAAGGAGTTTTGCCACCTCGGCCCGGGCATTGCGAGCTGATCTTCTGTGTTTTCCCTGCGCCAACCAAGTGGCAATACTGCCCAAAACGATGCCCAGGATCAGCATGGAGAACATCAGCGCGAAAAGCGGCAACTGCCATGAAAGCAATGGGTTACCCGGATTGAACGGATCCAGGGTAAACAGCGTCATGGCGCGGTTGGCGACCCCAAGCGCAATCAGCACGATTGCAAGCGGCAAGACGACCACTAATGTAACAAGACGGCCAAACATGGCTCACCCTTCGCTATTTCAAGGCTAAATCGACACTTAACTGAGGCTGTTGTTCAGCCTGTCACGCAGTTCTTTGCCTGTCTTGAAAAATGGAACCCATTTTTCCTCGACGCTGACGGATTCTCCCGTTCTTGGGTTGCGTCCAGCGCGGGCAGGCCGGTTCTTGACGGAAAAAGCGCCGAAGCCCCGGAGCTCGACGCGATTTCCCGACGAAAGCGCCATGGTAATCTCGTCAAATACCGCGTTGACAATATTTTCAACATCCCGCTGAAACAGATGCGGATTGTTGGTGGAAATCAGCTGAACCAGCTCAGACTTGATCATTTCCGTCCCACCTTTCAGCCTCTTCTTGGTCGCAGATGCGCGACGAGGCTTATTTACCTGTCGAAGGGCTCAAGTCAACGTGCCAAAGCGAAAGCAATCCGTCAAGAAACATATGCTTTTCAAGACCTTCGTTGAAGGCGGCGGCGCTTTGCGGCGAAATCCCGAACGCTGTCTCCATCAGGCGCAAGGACAGACCGGGCAACAGCCCCGTCACACCCTTCGGCTGCGGTTTCCACTCGACGATTTGCAGTTTCTCTTCGAGCCCCTTGCTTTGCAGCCATTCGAGCGATTCTTGCTCGCCGCCGAGGCCGTCTATCAGCTTGTTTTCCATCGCCTGACGTCCGGTAAAGACAGAGCCGTCGGCAATTGCCAGCGTCTGGGCCCGGTCGAACGGCCTGCGTTCATCCACAATACCGACAAACCATTCATAGGAATCCAGAATCATGCGCCGGATCATCGCCTTGGCCTCCTCGGACGACGGCGTGAAGAAATTCGGCTCGGCCTTGAGGGGACTGGACTTGATGCTCTCGACCTTGACGCCAACCTTGCCGAGAAGCCCGGAAATGTCGGGATACTGGAAGATGACGCCGATGGAGCCGACAATTGAGGACTGGCGCGCGACAATATGGTCAGCGGCGACCGCGATCATGTATCCGGCGGATGCGCCGAGTGTGCCGATCTGGGCGGCGACAGGCTTCTTGGCGCCGATCTTTCGCACGGCTTCATAGATGGCCTCGCCGCCTGCGGTAGTGCCGCCGGGCGAATCGATCTGGATGATCAGCCCCTTGACGGCGTCACTCTTTTCGATATCGGCGAGGCGGCCCAAAAGCTCATCGTCTTCGGTAATTGCTCCATCAATACGGACCTTTGCGATGTGATCCTTGCGTAAAGATGCAGCGCCGGGGCCGCCGCTCGTGGCTGCGTAAACGCCATAAACAGCAGCGGCAGCCAGCACGAGCGCCAGAATCCGCCAGAACCCGAGCTTGCGGCGAAGGCGCCTGCGGTCAATGATCTCATCGGGAGTGGGCGCCATTGTCGTTCCTGTCGTTTGAAATCTGCCAACCTTTGGCAGGCAAACTATTCGCACCCGGTCAATGTGGCAACCGCCGCCGATGTTTCAATGAGGATCATACCCAAAATAGACATATTGGTCGCCAATTAGCTTGTTGCGTTGCAATGAGGTATCATGGCCATCGTGGTTGGCATTCAGACAAAGACACGTGCGGGACCATCGAAAGACGGCCCGGCGCAAGACATGGTCGAAACGACGTGGACGGGCCCCCGTTTGCGCAGTTCGGCCGACTTTGCCTCGGCTGACCGCCATTCCCGGCGGGTGCGGGTTCTCAAACTCGGTCTGCCGCTTACCGCACTTTTCATCGTGGGGTTCTTTTCCGCCGCCACGATCTTTGCAGACACTGGCTCTCCTGCCCCTGAGGCCGGGCCGGTGTCCATGAGCGACGGACGCATTGTCATGGCCAATCCGAAGCTCGAAGGCTTTACCAAAGACAAGCGCCCCTACAAGCTGGCCGCCGAAAGGGCAATCCAGGACAGCGCAAAAGCCACGTCAATCGAGCTTGAGAAAATCACCGCTGATCTGCCCTTTGGCGATAACACCACTGCGACAATGACGGCCGGGACCGGGGTGTTCGACAATGCCGCCAACAAGCTGCGACTGACCGATGATATCGAACTCACCACAAGTGACGGCATGAAGGCCATTTTGTCGTCGGCCAGGATCGATATGGTGTCTCAGGAAATGGTCACGGATCAGCCCGTCGATATCCGGATGGAGGGCTCGCATATTACCGCCGACCGGATGAAAGTCTCCGATGGCGGCAAAGTCGTCACGTTTGAGAGCAGGGTCCGCTTGAATATTGAACCGAATAAGTTGAAACAGGCCGCCGATGACGCAAACAGCGGCGCAAGCCAATAGAATCAGGCGAGGTGATTATCCATGAAACTTGGCTCCATCGGTCCGCGGACATTGTTGCAGAGCCTTGTGCTTTGCGCAGTCCTGATTCCCTCACTGGCCCTTGCCCAAACCGCTTCAGAGCGGCTGACCGGGCTTAAACTCTCCGGCGACCAGCCGGTTCAAATCGAGAGTGACAAGCTTGAGGTCCGCGAAAACGAACACATCGCGATTTTCACCGGCAATGTCGCGGTTGTTCAAGGTCCGACCATTTTGAAGGCAGGCAAGCTCGTCGTCCACTATGCCAATGACGGTGGTTCCGCGACCACGGGTTCGGCAGCCATTGAGCGCTTGGAGGTCTCTGAAAAAGTCTATGTAAAATCGGACCAGCAGGTTGCGACGGGCGACAATGCAAGTTTTGAGATGAAGACCGAGATCCTCGTCCTGACGGGCAAACAGGTCGTGCTCTCCGAGGGGCAGAATGTCGCCACCGGCTGCAAACTGACGGTTCAGATGAAATCCGGCGAGGCAAGGCTGGAGAGCTGCAAGAACGGCAACCGGGTGTCGATCGTGGTTTCCCCCAAATCAGTCCCGAAGAACTGAGGCCGCTGGATTGACCCTGAACGAGAAAGCCCGAAACGGCGATGCGCGGATGGCGCAGGCCGATGACGTAAAGGAACGCTTTCGCGGCACCTTGATCGCACGCAATCTGACCAAGAGCTACCGTGGCCGCCAGGTCGTCAACGGCGTTTCCTTCGGCCTGCGCGCCGGGGAGACGGTCGGCCTTCTTGGCCCGAATGGTGCGGGCAAGACCACCTGTTTTTACATGGTGACGGGACTGGTGCC
>JANNRN010000463.1:0-7842 GCA_031401375.1 Phyllobacteriaceae bacterium
GTCCTCCGCAATGGCCCGCTTGAAGTGCACTGTCTTGCCGGGGTATTCGCGGGCCATCTGTTCGAAATAGTCAATGAATGCCGCTTTGCCATCCGCCACATGGGGATTGTGCTGGATGTAGACAGCACCGGCATACCTCTCGATGGCTTCGCGGGGCTGACATTTGTTGAACATGAGGTCGTAGAAAGCCTGTGCATTGGCCTTGTTCGCTGCAGTCGTCGCTATCATGTCAGTCTCCTCTGTGCCGATGAAACAATTTCGAACGTTCGGACCCACGGAGCCTTCAGGTTCAATGCCAAGATAATGGTGCGTGGGTATCTGGTTCGCCTCATCTTGAAGCCCTCAGAGTCTTTGGCCACCAAAGGGCCGTAACGGCAATCACGGGTGCGAGCAGGACCATGCACATGACCTTCGGATCATACCAGGGCCAAATTCCTTGAACACCCCCCAGACCGAATTGCTCATCATTTGAAACAGCACCGCTACAGCCAAGCTTTGCCCCGCGTTCACGACCAGCCAGACGATGATGATCCGCATCAGCACCATCGCCGCTCCGTGCCAGACGACCCACGCGGCGCTGCGCCCCATCAGTGCAAACGGCATGACGTGCCACAAGGCCCACACCACACCGATGATCAGGGCCGCAGTCAGGGCTGAATGCCGGGTGGTCAGGCGGGGATAGGCTTAGCCCTGCCAGCCGATTTCCTCAGCCACGGCACCCAGAAAGACAGCACAAAGGCCGGGATGACCGCGCTGGCCGAAAGGAGTTGCAGGTCGGGCAAAACGGTGCCGACAGCCAAATCACGCCGCCCGTTATGGCAAAGGCAACCGGCATGATGGTGACAGCGATAAGAGTCCACCAAGCGCTTGGGATGGTGCGGAAGCCGAACGCGCTTTTGAACAGTCCGCCCGCCGCCACTGCACCGCTTTGCCGCGTGACCAGAACCAAGGCCGCAATCATCGGCACACAAGCCATCAAGGCGCTGATCGGCAAAGCGGGTGCAAATGGCAGGGATTTGCCCTTCGCTGCGAGCGCATAGAACGGCAGGGACAGGATCATGACCAGCCGGTTTCTGTCATGGCTAAACACCGCCTTTAGCCGCGGTAATCAGGTCTGCAGTCGCGTGCATCACCGCCACAAGCGATCCGTGGGCCAAAAGACGCCTTGCAAAATCAAAGACAGCCGAAAAATTGCAGTCGCGGCAAGAATGGTTCCGACAAGGGCAAGACCGACAGTCATGTCCAACATTGCAAGGAAGACCGCTGCAAAACTGAAGGCTCTGCCGACGGCCAACTGCAGGCTCCACGGCAGCGACAGCAGTATTGCGATCGGCAAAAGCCGGGCCATCAGTCCCAATGCTACGCGCCAAGGCATCACGGTTCCAGCCCATTTCAACCAGCGCCGCGACAATGCAAAGTCGACAAGCGCCGCGATGACCAGACCCAAGGTCGCCGCTCCAGTTAATCGTCCGATTGTCACAAGCGTCAGCCCGGATTTTGCGGGCGCAAAGCCACCGGCAAGAGCCAATGTGCCGGCGCGTATCCTGGGAAAGCTGGTCGCCGCTTCCACCGCGCCAACTTGCCTTCGCACTGAAAACAGCAACGCTGCAACCCACCCGAACCGCGTGACGATATCTGGTTTGCGCTGCGGCGCGCGCCCTATCATCGGATGCCTTCGATCGACAATCGATCTCGGCGCTTCGGTCGATTTCCGGGTCAAGGCAGGCCACGCTAACCGTTGAAAGCAAAGCTTGATGTCCGCTTCCATCATTTGCCTCATTTGGCGGCCCGCGCAGTGCTGTGACGGGCTGACCGATTTCGCACGGTTTCCAATATCAGGACTGCTGCCAAAATCGCACCTGCGACAGGCATCCCCAAATCCTCGGGAATCCCGAGTTGGATCGCTGCGGCCAATCCGATGAGTGACCAGAGGAATGGGATGATTGACAGCCAGATCACCCATCTCCCGCGCGCCAGCAGCAACATTCCGATGGTGAAAATCGTCAGCGGGCAAGGGGCCACGCCGAACATCGGCCCCGCCATCAACCCGTGCCCGGCCCATATCCCCAACACGGGATAGACCGCCGCCGCATAGATGATTGTGACCAACCCGGCGACGGAGCGGAAGCCCCGCCCAAGTTGCAGGCAGAGGTCGGCTGGCCGGATGGCGCTTGCCAGAAGCAAGATGGCCTGAATCACGAAGAATGCCGCAAAGACAGGAGCAATCGGATTGATCCGGGCAAAGAACATCAGGTGATAGCCGATCCCGGTTACCGCCCAAAGGATTGCGAGTGCTGCAAGGGTCAGCCGCATCGACCCGCGCGACGGGACAAAAAGGGCCGCTATCGTCAAAAGCCCAAGACCGTAGGCTGCAATCTGGAACGGCCAGATCGCGGCATTATAGGACGTGAAAACCTGTAGAAACCCTTCGATGGTAAACGGCATTGCAATCCTTCCAGCACGTCAATCCTACTGCACATCAAACTTCAAGATGCGGTATCATGACCGGGCAGCCCAAGGATCGTAGCTACCGAAATTCCACAGATGGCCCTCTGGGTCGCAACAGGAATAAGCGCTGCCGCCATAAGGTTCTTCCCTCACCGGTGACATGATCTTTGCCCCGGCGGCGACTGCGCGGGCGTGGTGTGCGTCGACATCTTGCACGATGATGTATGGGCTTTGGGTGCTGCCACCAGCATCTGATGGCTGTCGCGTCAGTTTGCCGAATGCGTCGTCCCGCACCGCGCCAAGCATAATCATGCCGTTGCCGCAGGTGAGTTGCGCGTGGGTTACGGCCCCATTTTCGTCCGGGACCACCAAATGTGGCAAGAAGCCGAACGCGCTTTCTAACCACTTGATCGCCGCCTTCACATCACGGTAGCGTAACGTGGGAATGACTGACGATCCCGCGGATTGGAGAGTTCTGGTCATTCCGTTTTCCTTTTCGGTAAATTTACGATCACTTCGTCAACCGGTCTGCGTGCCGAAAACGGCTGTGCTGCTCCCCGGCCAAAGCGCATCACCAGGTCGGGTCTGCGTCCCGGCATTCCGATGAGTGTGGCCAATTCCGGTCGCAGGTTAGCCACCTCGACCGGCTGGTTCAGGAAGGCGTGTTTCAATCCCAGCGCCGTGGCCTGCAGGGCAAAGCGTTGGCAGGCGCGGCCAGCCTGCACCCAATGTTCCGGGTCGGCTTTGGCCGCGACAAAGACCGCTATTCCAGCCGAGGACGCGATCTGCCGGGCATACTTTTCGTTCTCGGCCTTCGCGGTAAAAGCCCAGTCGAACATTCGGGGGCCAAGCCAGTCGGGCAGGCCCGGATTGCCGGTGGTGGCGCTGAAAAGACCGTCGCCGGTATAGGCCGCACTGCGCGGATTGAAGCGGAGCCAGTGTTTCAGCTCGGCCACAAAAGCCGGGTCCGCCATCTGTGCGGTGTTCCCGGCGACGACCAGATCGCGCAACTGGGTGATCCGGGCGCGGTCCGTCAGCAGGATCAGATCAACACCCGGCACAGCCGCGGCACGGGCCAGCGTGGCAAGGTCGGCGGCAGAGACCACGCTGCCATCATAGTCGGCCCGGGTCGATTGCCGCAGAGGAATGGCATCGCAAAGCGCCGAATCCCGGCTGGGCCCTGCGGTGAAGTCGAAGCGAACAGCGCCGCCCTGCGCAGGGTCAAACGCTAATTCCCCCGGCTTGCCCCGCGCGGCGGCAGCAATGCCTAGGTTTTCCCCCGCACAGCCAAGGGTTGCGAACAGGTGGTGATCGTCAGGATCCACAGCCGGCGTGCGGCGCGCGAGGTCGGGCAGGATGTCGATCCTGCCGTCGCCGGTCCGGAATTGCCAAGCCTGGGTATTGTGACTGTTGGCCGCCAGCGTGGCGAAACGGATCAGATCGCGCGGATCTGGGTCTGCGGGCAGGGCCGCCCGAAGCGGGGCCAAGTCTGCAACATAATCCTTCAACGAGCCCATGCGCCGAAAGCCCGACCAACTCGCGCCCGCCACGCCAATGAGTGCGGCCCCTGCTGCGGACAGCACATGTCTTCGGTCAACCACGATGCACGGCCCTTCAGGATGAGGGAGAGAGCAGTGCCCGCGAGTTTCCCGGCGGGCGCCAGAGGACTGGTTTCAACTGATGATCGTTGTTCATGATCGTCTCCACTTCAAGGTTGGCCGGTGACAAGCTCTGGGGTGGTGTGTTCGGTCGTGCCCCCGTCGAACACTTCGTGCGATGCGGTGGCCATGGATTTATTGGCCTGCACCAGCTGGTCAATGTGGTTGGGCGAGCCATAGAGGGTGTAAAGACGCAAGGGTTTGTCGCCGGTGTTTTTCAGATTGTGCAGCGCGCCTGCGGGGACGATGATGCCATCGCCGCTTTTGACCGGGGTTGTCGCGCCATCGATCACAATCTCGCCCCGGCCCTTTTCGATGCGAAAGAACTGGTCATGCGTGGTGTGGGTTTCGAACCCGATGTCCTGCCCCGGTTTCAAGGCCATCAGCACCAGTTGCAGGTGCTGCCCGGTATAAAGCACCTGCCGGAAATTGTGGTTTTCTTCGGTCAGGTCTTCGATTTGTGCGACATATCCCTTCATGGAACTCTCCTTCGCCTCGAATGCAATCAGGTGGAGCCGAACGGCCCTCCTGTTGCCTCAACTTTGCGCCAACGCAGCCGGGTTGGCGTTGACCCAGATCAGCTTGGCCGCAGATTTGCAGTTTTTGCGACCTGCATCGGCTGTGATCCGCTTGTGCGGGTTGCTGCACGCCAGAGCGGTTTGAGCAGTTCGAGGATGATCAGAACCGTCACCCCCGCGCCGAGCGGCACTGCCAGCCATTGCGCATCGAGCGCCCCAAAGCGGAATAACTGCCGCGCCGGGGCCCAGAATACCGTCACCGCCAGCAGCACAGCCACGATGGGCAGCACAAATGCCAGCGCCCGGTTGGGTCGCATGATCGCCGTGATGATCGAAGACGAGATGGACCGGTCCACAAAAATCAAGGCCACCACGCAAAGCACTAGCGCATGAAAGGTTAAAGCGCGCACCTGATCGACATCGAACCCATAGCCGGGTGCAAGGAACAGGATTGACGTCACCACGCCCAGAACCAGCGCGCCTTGCAACAGGCTCCAGATGATCGTTGGCGTGGAAAACAGTGCCTCGGAGACCGGGCGCGGCGGGCGGTCCATCACGCCGTCTTCTTCGGTTTCCGCCTCGAATACGAGTGAACAGACCGGGTCGATCACCATCTCAAGAAAGGCGATGTGGACTGGGCCGAACAGCAGTGGCATGCCGAACGCCAGCGGGATCAGCGCCAGCCCGGCGATCGGCACATGCACGGCAAGGATGAAAGACATCGCCTTGCGCAGGTTGTCGTAAATGCGTCGCCCCAGCCGCACGGTGGTGACAATTGACCCAAAATCATCGTCCAGCAGCACGATTGCCGCCGCCTCACGCGCCACATCTGTTCCCCGCCCGCCCATTGCCACGCCGATATCGGCGGCCTTCAGTGATGGCGCGTCATTGACCCCGTCGCCGGTCATCGCCACGATTGCACCGCTGGCCTGCAACGCCTTGACGATGCGCAGTTTCTGCTCAGGCAGGATGCGGGCAAACACGGAGGTGGTTTGCACAGTTCTTGCAAGAGCCGTGTCCGACATTGCGGCCAGTTCTGTCCCGTCAATCACCGCATTGCCGCCAATCCCGGCATCCCGCGCAATCGACAGTGCGGTGGCCGGGTAATCGCCGGTAATCATGATCACTTTGATCCCGGCGGATTTACACTGTGCGACCGCAGCGGGGACGGAGGCGCGCAAGGGATCGGCAAGGCCTACCAGCCCCAGAAAGCGGTAGTCGAAATCATGTTGATCAGCAGGCAGGGTTTTGCCAGCAACGTCCGCCTCGGCCACTCCCAGAACACGCAGCCCTTTGGCGGCCATGTCATCCACCGCCTGCATCATCGCCTTGCGCGCAGGTGCCCTCAGATGGCACAGACCGGCTATCGCCTCCGGCGCACCTTTGGCGGCAACCGCGCGCCCGCCCTTACCATCGGCCCGGTCCCAGACCTGCGACATTGCCAGAAGTTTGGGTGACAGCGGATAAGACCGGAGCAGGGTGCGTCCATCGCCCGGCAGCGTCTCACCCCTGCGCAAGTCGGCCTTGGCCAGCGCGTGAAATGCCTTTTCCATTGGGTCGTAGGGTTCAGGGGCAGAGGCCATCACCCCCGCCGCCGCCAATTTGCGGAACGCGTTCGGCACCGGATTCTTGCCGATTGTCACGGCCTGCCCATCTGGTAGATGCAGCGCCGCAATGGTCATCCGGTTTTCGGTCAGCGTGCCGGTTTTATCGGTGCACAGCACAGACGCCGCTCCCAGAGATTCAATCGCGGACGCACGCCGCGTCAGCACCCGCGCCTTGGAAATGCGCCACGCCCCCATCGCCATGAACACGGCGAGAACCATCGGAAATTCCTCGGGAAGCATTGCCATGCCGACCGCAATGCCTGCCAGAACCCCTTCGAGCCAGTCGCCGCGCAGCCAGCCGTAAAGCCCCACGACCAACAGCGCCACCGCACCGCCGATCAGCGCAAAAGCCAGCACCAGCGTGCGCATCTGGCGTTGCAAATGTGGCGTTCCGGTTTCCAACTGATCCAGCGACGTGCCGATCTTGCCAATTTCACTGCGCGCGCCAGTCGCTGTCACTTCGGCCAATGCGGTGCCCCGCACAATCAATGTGCCGGAAAATATCAATGGCTGATCCTCGCCGCCGGGTCGAGCGGTCGCGCTTGCCACGCCTGCGGCTTTGCGCACCGGCACCGCCTCACCCGTGAGCAAGGACTCATCGGCAGACAGGTCGGCCGCCTGCAAAAGACGCGCATCCGCCGGCACGCGGTCTCCTTCGGCCAGCACGATCACATCTCCGCGCACCACATCCGAGCCCGCGATGCGGACCCGCGCACCTCCCCGCACCACCAGTGCGCGCGGGCTGGTCAGATCACGCAGCGCATCCAGCACCCGTTCGGTCCGCGCCTCTTGCACCGCCGTAATGCCGATCGACATGCAGGCAAAGGCCAGCAGGATCAACGCCTCGGCCCGGCTTCCAAGCAACAGATAAACGACACCCCCCGCCAGCAGCAACGCCAGCATCGGTTCGCGCAACACATTCAGGATGATGCGCAGCGGCGAACGGCGCTTGGCGTGCGCAAGCGCGTTTGGTCCATCAGACGCAAGGCGGGTTGCGGCTTCGGCGTTTGAAAGGCCCGGATGGGCTGCGGAAACGGATTGCGTCATGCGTGCTTTCCAGCGTTGCGCCGTTGTCGGCTGCGCAAAACCTTGCCATGACATTGCGCGGCTTGGCCTTGATCTGCATCAGTCATCCGAAGGGTTGGCGGTGGTCGGCGCCACATCTACCTGATCCATGTTCCGCTTCCCCAAGTGCAACGGCGGCACAGGCTGCGCTTGGGATTGCGGCAATAGGAATGTGGTTCTTGTGGGTCACAAATCGGTTTGGCCTGCGACACGCCCACTGCTTCCGAAGCAAGACGGCCAACCTGAAAAAGCGCCCGGACCAACCTGGATCAGTGCAGCCCTGAGCCGCTTGCGCGACAAGTGGGAATGGACTCTGGATTGTCCGATCAAACGCGCCACGGCGCATTGTCTCGAAAAGGTCGCACCCGATGAAAGCACTGATTTACAACGGTCCGGGCAAGACCGCGCTGGAAGACCGGCCCAAACCCGAAATCACCGACCCGACCGATGCCATCGTCCGCGTCACCAAAACCACGATCTGCGGCACCGATCTGCACATCATCAAGGGCGATGTGCCAAGCTGCGAGCCGGGGCGCATTCTGGGGC
>JANNRN010000464.1:0-2041 GCA_031401375.1 Phyllobacteriaceae bacterium
ATCCGCTCGGTGCCGGTGCGAAATCCGAGACGGTCATAGAGTTTCATTGCGCCGGAATTATCGTGTTCGACGTCGAGCCTCAGAAACTCATATCCGGCTTGATGGGCTTCCAAAGCTGCCTGCCGGATGAGCCTTTCGCCGACACCGCGGCCGCGCGCTTCGGCACTGACATATAGATCGACGATGTAGAATCCCTTCTGACCCCGCCATGTTGAAAAGATCGGCTCCAGCAGGATGGTGCCCGCCGACGCTCCGTCAAGCTCCGCTACCCAGCACCATATCAGCGGATTGGAAGAGAAAACGTGTTCGCGAATCTGATCGCCAGTCACCCGCGGCAGGCGTGTGGCGCCGAGGTCGCGGGCAAGGGAGTGGATCATTCCTGCGACTATTTCAGCGTCTCCTGGTTTCGCCCGGCGGATGATCATGCGCCCAGTCCCGACAAAAGTGCGGCGAGATTGCCGGCCAAACCGGGTGAGGGATAGCCGCCTTCCTGAATCGCAACGATGGGCAGATTGTCGGCGCGCAAGCGTTTGCCGATTTGTTCGAAGCCGGACCGGCTCAGGGCAAAACCCTTGAATGGATCGTCCACTGAGGCGTCCAGTCCTGCCGCCAGCACCAGGATATCCGGCCGGAATGACGCAATCGCATCAAGCGTATTTGCGAGCGCCTCAAGAAACTCGACGTCGCTCGTGCCGCGCGCCAGCGGGATGTTCAGGTTGAAACCCTCACCTTCGCCGCTGCCGCGCTCGTGAGCGTATCCCCAGAAGAACGGATAGAAGCGTGCCGGGTCGACGTGGATCGAGGCCGTCAGGATTGCCGGATCCTTGTAGAAAATGGCCTGGGTGCCGTTTCCATGATGTACGTCAATGTCGAGTATGGCGATCCGGTGGCCGAGGGATCGAAGATATGCGGCGGCAAACGCAGTATTGTTGAAATAGCAAAACCCTGCCGCCATGTCGGCAGAGGCGTGGTGCCCTGGCGGGCGGCAAAGGGCATAGGCCAGTCTCTCTCCTTCGCCAACGAACCGGGATGCGTGTTTGGCCGTGGCGGCGGAGGCGATTGCCGCTTCCAGCGTACCCTCGACAAAAGGCGCGGAGCCGTCGCCAAAGTGCCAGCCGACCTGCCCGATGACTGCGTCCGGATAATTGGGCGGTGGCAGTGTGTCTCGGCCGAGCGCGTGAATGTTGGGAACGGGATAGGCCGAGGCACCGACTTGACGGGTCCATCGCTCTCGCAGCGAACCCAGAAACGTCAGATAACGCGCGGTGTGGACCAGTTCGAGTTCCTGCAGGGTGATCGGCTCAGGTTCAACGGGCGTTGCGCCAATCAGCGCCAATCCGTGCAGAAGCATGTCAATTCTCTCGACACGCTCGGGAATGGCGGCGGGCTTTCCGGCCACGATGAACGTCTTCGGATTATGCAGGCGCTGAACAGGCGAAAAGACGCATTTCATCAGAATGCAACCTTGTCGCGTCCCTTGAGTGCAAGCCGCCTGCGGGCCTCGTCAGGGGTTGCAATCTCAAGGGAAAGGGCCTCAAGAATGCTGCGGATATGCCGTACTTGCGCAGCGTTCGATTCAGCGAGCTTGCCCTTGCCAATGTAGAGATTGTCTTCAAGCCCGACGCGGACATTACCGCCCATCGCGGCACCCATTGTCACCAGAGCGAATTGCATCCTGCCGGCAGCGGCGACCGAAAACTCATAGTCAGCGCCGAGCAGCCGGTCGGCAGTCTGCTTCATCATGAACAGGGCTTCCGGTTCCGCCGGTACGCCGCCAAGCACACCAAGGACGAATTGTAGAAACACCGGCCTCTTGATCAGGCCGCGATCAATAAAATGCGCCAGGGTGTTGATATGAGAAAGGTCATAGCATTCGAATTCAAAGCGGGCGCCGCGTTTACCGCCCATTTCGGACAGAATGGTCTCGATGTCGAGAAACGTGTTTTTGAAGACAAAGTCACGCGAGTTTTCGAGGTGACCCTCTTCCCAATCATGCTTCCACTTCCTGCCTTTCCTGTTCATCGGGAAGAGGCCGAAATTC
>JANNRN010000465.1:0-3323 GCA_031401375.1 Phyllobacteriaceae bacterium
GCCGCGCCGGTCCGAGAGTTGGCGCAAGTCCATCCAGATGGCGCGGGACGCCATGAGCCGCATCGTCGAAGACAGTCCGAGCCTGCGGGACGCCATTGCGAAGCGCCTGGAAAATGAGTTCAAACTCGCGCGCCGAAACGCCTCCCGGGAAACCAAGCTGCCAGAGTCGGATTTTCCCGCCCAATGCCCCTATTCATTGCAACAGATCATGGACGACGACTTCCTGCCGGAATCCTGAGCCTGGCATTCGCTGAACCGATGGCCGTGGCCGGGACCATTCATGAGGCTTTGACCGGGCATTTGAGGCATTGCGGTCTGGCGCAAGTTTGGGATGATACAATCGGAGAAAGCGGAGGGTTGACGGGTTTGATGTTGGAGCGAGGCACCCCCCTCTGTCCTGCCGGACATCTCCCCCGCAAGGGGGGAGATTTTCAAGCGTCGCCGTCTCGTTCTTTCTTTCAACATTGCAGAAGATGCAAGACGGCGATGTGGCCAATCTCCCCCCTTGCGGGGGAGATGTCCGGCAGGACAGAGGGGGGCGCCTCGTGCTGACTTCCAATTCGTTTCTGCGCCATGGCACATGGTCCGGCACACCGTTCGATGTTGTTGTTCTTGACCATGGCGAGCGGCATTTGCGCCGCAAAATGCTGCGGCTCGCACATGAAGGCGAGGTGCTGGCCGATTTTGCGCATGCGGCCGCCTTGGCGCATGGCGACGTGCTGGTGCTGGATGACGGGCGCATGGTGGAGGTGATTGCGGCGGAGGAAGAACTCCTTGAAATCACCGCGCATTCGGGCACGGAGCTCTCCGAACTATGCTGGCATATCGGCAACCGGCATCTTGCCGCTCAAATTGAGGCTCATCGCATCCTGATCCTGCGCGACCATGTGATCAAGGCAATGCTCGAAGGGCTGGGCGCGCATGTGCGTGATGTGGCCGAGCCGTTTCATCCGATGCGTGGGGCCTATGCGGGGCTTGGGCATTCGCACGAGGCGCATGTGCATGAACATTGACCGCTCCCGGCAAACCTTGCGGATCATGACTCTCTTGTCGCCGTCTTTCCCGGTTGGCGCGTTCTCATACAGCCATGGGCTTGAACAGGCCGTGACGGACGGATTGGTCAACGACCAGATCGAACTCGGCGGCTGGATTGCCGCCTTGCTGAAACATGGCGCAGGTTGGAATGACGCAGTGTTGCTTGCCGAAAGCCATCGCCGGGCGCGCAATGGCGAGGAATTGCGTGAGGTGATCGAACTGGCCGAAGCGCTGGCGGGATCAAAGGAGCGGCATCTTGAGCAACAAAGCCAAGGCGCGGCCTTTATCAGCGCCGCGCTGGCGGGTGGCATGGACGCGCCGGAGAGCCTTGGGGATGAAGCGGCTTATGCGGTTGCGGCCGGCGCTATTGCGGCGCTTCAGGAAATCGATCTTGAATGTGTCCTTGCAGGCTATTTGCACGCCTTTGCCAGCAACCAGATCCAGGGCGCGATCAGGCTCGGGGTCCTTGGTCAAGCGGGCGGCGTGGCGGCGCTGACCGGGCTCGAACCATTGATCACCGACATTGCCCGGCGCGCGGCGGACACCACGCTCGATGATCTCGGGTCTTGCGCTATCATCGCCGACATCATGTCGATGCGCCATGAGAACCTGTATTCAAGGATTTTCCGGACATGAGTTCGCGCAACGGCCCGCTTCGCGTCGGCATCGGCGGACCTGTCGGCTCCGGAAAGACGACGCTGACCGAAATGCTGTGCAAGGCGATGCGCGATGACTATTCGCTCGCGGTTGTCACCAATGACATCTACACGAAGGAGGATGCGTTGATCCTTGCCCGCTCGCAGGCGCTGCCGGAAGACCGGATCATCGGGGTTGAGACCGGCGGCTGCCCGCACACGGCAATCCGCGAGGACGCATCGATCAATTTACAGGCGATTGCCGTGATGAACAGGCGGCATCCGGATCTCGATGTCATTTTCATTGAGTCAGGCGGCGACAATCTGGCGGCGACGTTTTCACCGGAATTGGCCGACATTTCGCTCTATGTGATCTCGGTGTGCCAGGGCGAGAAAATTCCGCGCAAGGGGGGACCGGCGATCACTCGCTCCGACCTTCTCATCATCAACAAGACCGATCTTGCGCCGCATGTCGGGGCGGACCTTGAGGTGATGCGCCAGGACACTGAGAAAGTCCGTGGCGCGCGTCCTTACGTGTTCACCGACATGCTGCGGCGCAAGGGACTTGGCGACGTTATCGGCTTCATCGAAAAGGCCGGCGGATTGGAGCCAGTCAACGAAGCCGGGAAACGATGAATGGCTCTAGACCGCGGCAATGCGCCAGCCGAACGGCTCCAGCAATGCCGGACTGCCGGCGGCTGACGATGAGAGTATTCCGGCGTCCGGCACGGCTGCCAACGCGTCGATTTCACATGCGGTTTCAGCGAAGTTGAAAGCACAGATAATACGCTGGCTACCGAGTTCGCGTTCGAAAACCAGCACTGTGTCCGAAGCTTCGATGAAGGTGATGGCGCCGCGGGCGATGGCCGGGTGATCCTTGCGCAGGGAAATGGCGGCGCGATAGGCGTTCAGGACCGACCGCTCGTCCGCTTCCTGCGCCTCCGCGGCTTGGGCAAGGTGTGACGCGGAGACGGGCAGCCAGGGCCTGCCGGTGGTGAAACCGCCTGCATGTTTGCCGCTCTCCCAGACCATGGGCGTGCGGCTGCCGTCGCGGCCCTTGAACTTCGGCCAGAAGCGGATGCCGTAGGGATCCCGCAGGTCTTCAAAGCAAAGCGCGGCCTCGGCAAGCCCGAGTTCCTCGCCATTGTAGAGGCAAATCTGGCCGCGCAGCGCAGTGAGCAGGTTGATCGCGAATCTTGCGAGATGATCAGACGGCATGCCTGCGCCCGACCAGCGGGTGACATGGCGTTCAACGTCATGGTTGGAAAAAGCCCAGCAGGGCCAGCCGTCCGGGCAGGCCTCGACGAAGCCGCCGACCTTTTCCACGAACAGCGCCGGATCGAACTGGCGGCCGAGCATTTCAAAGGTGTAGCACATGTGCAGTTTGTCGCCGCCGGAGGAGTAGGCGGCCATGGTTGCCAGCGAGCGGTCCTCATCACCGACCTCGCCGACGGAAATGGCGCCAGATTCATCAAGCACGGCGCGCAGGCGCTGCATGAAGACAATGTTCTCCGGCTGCGACTTGTCGTGAACATGATACTGGCGTCCGTAAGGATTGACGCTGGAAAAGGTATTCTGCTCGACTTGCTCCCTTGGCGGGTTGGAGCGAAGTTGACGATCGCAGAAATAGTAATTGGCCGTGTCAAGGCGGAC
>JANNRN010000466.1:0-2815 GCA_031401375.1 Phyllobacteriaceae bacterium
GACAGGCATTTACGCATTGCATCGCAGGATTCCTCCCGTATTTTCAGATTCGAAGGAACGGGGCACGCTTCGACCTTCTTCGAAAAGGGGTCGGGTCGAAAATGACCGGCCTTAGCTGGCAAAAGCCCGAACCTAAATGAACTTTTTACTGGAGGTCTACCATGAACATTAAGAGCCTTCTTCTCGGCTCCGCAGCGGCTCTCGTCGCTGTTTCTGGTGCCCGTGCTGCGGATGCAGTAATGGCTGAACCAGAAGCCGTCGAATACGTTCGCGTTTGCGACGCATACGGCGCTGGCTACTTCTACATCCCCGGCACCGAAACCTGCCTGCGCATCTGGGGCTATGTCCGCTACGACATGGGCTTCGGTGAATTCGGCGGTCTCGATGTCGATGGTGATGGCCTCGGCGATGCATGGAACAAGCGCGCTCGTGCCTCGTTCCGTGTTTCGACCAAGTCGGATACCGAATTCGGCACATTGGCAACCTTCATCGAAACCCGTTGGCAGTGGGATAACAACTCTGCTTCGTTCTCGGATAACAACTTCGATGGCGACCTTCTTGACGCGGTCGATTTCAATCCAGCTGGCCCTGCGAACGAGTTCTCGCTTAACTTCGCTTATATTGAGCTTGGTGGCCTGCGCATTGGTAAAGACGAGTCGGTCTTCACCACATGGACGGGTTATGCCGGCAACAACGTTGATTTCGATGGAGCCTCCGTTGGTTATGGTCCGTTTGACGTGACATTGATCAGCTACACCTTTGATGCCGGTAACGGCTTCTCTGCAATCCTGTCGCTCGAAGATGACAATGGCGCAGGCGAAGGCTACATGCCAAATGTTGCTGGTGGCGCCAAGTACACTTCAGGCGGCTGGACTGTAGCGGCCGTCCTTGGTTATGACGAAGCAGCGTCTGAATGGGCCGGAAAACTTCGTGTCGACGCAACGATGGGCGCATTCTCTGCCTTCATCATGGGTGGGTATGGTTCTAGTCCAGTGAATGGCAGCTTCTACCAGCCTTGGGTTGGCGATTGGGCTCTCTGGGGCGGTATCGATTTTGTTGCCTCCGAGAAGATCAACTTGGGCGTAACCGCCGAGTATGATGATGGCCAGAACTTCGGTGCAGCTGCGCACGTGAACTACACCATTGTTCCAGGCTTTGTTGCTTCGGTCGAAGTTGCCTACGACAATGACGGCGCAACCAATGCTGACCAGTTCGGCGGCATCATTCGCTTCCAGCGTTCATACTAATCTGATCTGATCAGGTTTAACGAAAGGCCCGGCAGGCAACTGCCGGGCTTTTTTTGTGCGTGGCCCGGCTCGTTGCGACAACTGGATAGTGCATCGAGCCAAAAAATGGATCCGGCTTTCGGAAGGCTTTGCTGCAGTAAACGCCGTTTCCGTCAGCGGCCGAGGAAGTCCGCGATTTTCTCGGGCAGCCCCGCGCTCCACAGCATGGGCGCATGGCCCTGACCAGTGACCGTGATCCGCTGCATGTTGGGATGCAGGCGCGCCATTTCTTCCACCGTTGCTGCGGAGAGCAGTCTCGAATTTTCGCCGCGAATTGAAAGCAAGGGCATCCGCGCAAGGCCCGCAAATTGTTGCCAAAGCGGCGGCAACGGGTTCGAAGGGTCAATGGCGGACAGTGTCTTGATCAGCGCGGGATCGAAATCCGCCACAACCTTGCCCTTCATATCTTCCCGGTAAATAGCCCTTGCGTGAATACCCCAGTCGTCCTCGCCTAACGAGGGAAACTCCCGGCCATGCAGTGCCTGCTGAACTTTCGCGGCATCGGCCCAGTCCCTGGGTTTGGGTGCGCGTTCGAGATAGCCCTTGATCTGCATCAGGCCAACACCTTCAACAACCGGTCCTATGTCATTGAGAACAATGGATTTCATCGCCCCTGGTCGCATGGCGGCAAGAAGGTGGATGATGATGCCGCCGCGCGAGGTACCAATGAAATGCGCGTGGTCGACCGAGAGCGCGACAAGACCTGCCAACACGTCGCCCGCTTCGGTAAGGACGTTGTAGTGGGAGTAATCAGGATCATACGCCGACCGTCCGCGCCCGCGATAGTCAAAGCAGACCACCCGGAGCGAACCACCGGCTTCGCTGCTCAAATGGAGGGCTAGCTCATGAAAGTCCCGGCAATTGCGAGTGAGGCCCGGCAGACAAACCACAGTGCCGCGCAAGGGAGCTAACGGCGAGTAAACGCGTGCGTGCAGCCTCAGACTGTCTTCGGCCAGGAAATACTTCTCTTCAAACTGCGTTGTCAGTTGCAACGTCCCCTCATGGATTTCCGCGAAAACGGCAATGGGCTTTCCCTTCGCAAATGCATGCACCACCGCCGGCACTATTTGCAAGGCGTGAAGGCGAGGTCAACCAATCGTTCATCAACATCACGCTCCGCGGGCTTGCCCCGATTGTGCGGCGCGACTATGGTGCGCCCGCCCCAAGCCTGCGGGCAAAATGGTCATGCAAGGAGTTTCGTCAGATGCTGAAGGGTTCCATCACAGCGCTGGTCACGCCATTCGACAAGGCAGCGCGCTTTGATGAGAAAGCGTTCCGCGCCTTTGTCGACTGGCAAATCGGAGAAGGCAGCAACGGCCTGGTTCCGGTCGGCACGACAGGCGAATCGCCGACACTCTCGCACGCCGAACACAAGGCGGTTGTCGAGGCCTGCATTGATCAGGCCAACGGGCGCGTTCCCGTCATTGCCGGCGCCGGGTCGAACAATACCGAGGAAGCGATTGATCTGGCCAAACACGCGGAAAAGGTTGGCGCGGATGCCGTTCTGGTGGTCACGCCCTACTACAACA
>JANNRN010000467.1:0-1711 GCA_031401375.1 Phyllobacteriaceae bacterium
CATGGCGATTTTTGCCTTCCGCAAGCGCAAGGCCATCCGGTCGTGGATTGATGCAAAGCGCCAGCCCGCGGCCATTCAGGATGGTCCGGTCGAAATCGCATAAAGCCGGTCAAGCGCGCCTTGCAGGATGAAGGCAGCCGCGGCGGCGTCAATTCTCTGAGCCCGTTTGGCGCGACTCATGTCCATGGCGATCATTGCGCGTTCGGCGGCAATTGTTGAGAGCCGCTCGTCCCAAAAGACAAACGGCAGCGGTGTCAGTCTTTCCATGTTGCGCACGAAGGCGCGGGTCGCCTGCGCGCGCGGACCTTCCGTCCCGTCCATATTGACAGGAAGGCCGATGACGAAGGCCGCGGCGTTCGACGTTTTGGCAAACTCGATCAGTTCCTCAGCGTCCGGCGTGAATTTCCGTCGTGCGATCACATGCTTTGGAATAGCAAAGGACAGGCCGCCGTCGGAAAGCGAGACGCCGATGGTTTTGGTGCCAAGGTCAAGGCCGATCAGACACTGACCGGACCCGAGGCGGCCCGACAATTCTTCCAGAGTAAGGACCGGCATTTGTCGCGCCTGTTTCCGTTGACTTGACATGTGTGCGGCTTCATATCCGTCCCCAGCCGGGAAAGCGAGAGACACAGGCGCCTGATGGATCGCGCATCGGCAAGGGCATCCGCCGGTTGACAAACCTGCCACTCAACCGTCACAGTTTCAAAAAACCATGGGTTTGGGGAGACAATGGCGGACGAGCAATCACAGACGATCGAAAAGATCTTTGCGCTGCCGATCTGGTCGGGCGACATCGGGATTGAGCCGATCAAAGGCGGTATCACCAATGTCAATTTTGCGGTAACGGACGGGAACAACAAGTATTTTGTCCGGCTGGGTGATGACATTCCAGTGCACGGCGTCATGCGGTTCAACGAACATGCAGCAAGCAAGGCCGCCGCCGCGTGCGGTCTTTCGCCGGCGCTCCTGCATTCGGCGCCGGGCGTCCTGGTGTTCCAGTGGATCGAAGGGCGGTCGCTGAAAGCGGATGACCTGAAAAACAAGGACACGATTGCTCGCGTCGTGCCGCTCCTGAAAAAATGCCACGAGGAAGTGCCCAAGTATCTGCGTGGCCCGGTGCTGGTGTTCTGGGTTTTTCACGTCATTCGCGACTACATCGCCACGCTGCGTGAAAGCAAAAGCCCCTATGTCGATGAATTTGAAAGGCTTTTGATGATCGCGGATGAACTGGAAACGGGAGTTGGCGATATTCATCTGGTTTTCGGGCAGAATGACCTTCTGCCCGCCAACATCATTGACGATGGCAAGCGGCTCTGGCTGATTGACTGGGACTATGCCGGATTCAACTCGCCGCTGTTTGATCTGGCAAATCTTGCCACCAATGCCGGCTTCAACGAGGATGAGGAAAACCAACTTCTGACACTCTATTTCGGACGCAAACCAGACCGGCCGCTGAGGCAGAAATTTCTTGCCATGTCCGCGGCATCTGCCTTGCGCGAGACATTGTGGAGCATGGTTTCCGAACTCCGTTCAAAACTGGATGTGGATTTTGCCGCTTATACGTTGGAAAACCGGCAACGCTTCGAGATGGCGTTCCTGAGATACGAGTTCTACTGAAAACCGCAAAGGACAAGAGAATGGCCAACATTCCCTCGCACGCCCGCATCGTCATCATTGGCGGCGGGATTATCGGATGCTCGACCGCCTATCA
>JANNRN010000468.1:0-9202 GCA_031401375.1 Phyllobacteriaceae bacterium
ACAGGTAAGCTCGATCCTCGGCGCTGCCCCTCATCCGGCCCTGCGGGCCACCTTCTCCGCCGTTCTGACGGGGAGAAAGTGGCCCGCAGGGCCGGATGAGCGGCGGCGCCGAGGATGGAGCTTACCTGTCTTTTCAATGACACAGGCCACTCGAGTCATGCATCGTTTCCTTGAATCGCTGACTGTCTCAAACTACTTGTTTTTGCGCATTTCCGGGAGGAAAACCGGTTGCCGCTTTTCCTGGAAACGCACTAGCTTCGGGCGCTTTGCCGCAGCTTGTTCATCGACTTCACCCTGACTTTCCGGTTCCCCTCAATGTCAATCAGGCCTTCCTTGCGGAGCTTGGTGAATTGCCGGCTGACCGTCTCGATGGTGAGTCCAAGGAAATCGGCAATGTCGGCGCGCGTCAGCGGTAAATCGAAAGTTGAGGGTCCTGTCGTCAGCGTCTGTTCCGGATCGTTGTGCGTGGCAACCAGATAAAGAAAGCTCGCCACCTTTTCAGCGGCCGTCTTGCGTCCGAGCGTCAGCATCCAGTCCCGTGCCTCGTCCAGTTCATTGAGCGTCTGCTCGAATATCCGGTGCTCGAGCTCCGGTGACTCGTTGATCAGCCGGTCCATCACTGTTTTGGGAAAAGCACAAAGACTGACGGCGGTGGCCGCCTCGGCATTGACCAGGCTTTCCGTTTTGAACGGCCGGCCCAGAAAGTCCGGGGCAAACTGCAGTCCGACGATTTGCTGCCGTCCGTCCGCCATGGTCTTGGTCAGTTTGACGACGCCGGACAGAATATTGGCAAAACCGGTGGCGTCTTCGCGCTCACCCATGAGTTCCGTGCCGGGCTCCACCAGTTTGCGGCTGGTATGTTTGGCAAGCGCCAACAGCTGCTCCGGGTTCAGCGCCCCGCAAATGCCGCGATGCCGCGCCTCGCAGGAACGGCAAAGAACGGGCGTTTCAGAGTTATGGATGTCCTTGCGCACCGGACTGGCCGTTCTTAACTGCGTCGTTTCGTTCACGGCTGTGACCAACTTTTCTCAAGGAACCAAACCATATTTCTGAAAAGAAGGCTTGGCAATGGCGGTGGACAGAAGAGCGGTTTCTCAATGGCCCGATGCGCTCGCCGATCCTGACTGTTCGCACATTCGAAATTTGAGCGTCGTCAAAAGAGAACCCCGCCGTTTCCGGCGGGGCTTGGTCTTATGGACGTTCAAGGGTTCGAGAAACGTCAGCCCGGTATCTTCTGCGGGTCGCTCCTCTGCAGGTTGATCCCCGGCAGCTTCTGTTCGATCGTCACCCGGCGACAGTTCGGGAACTGACCGACAGTGCCTCTCGGGCAGCGGCGCTCAATCTGCCCGGGCTTGACGCAGACCGGGAAGACGCCAACCGTACCGGCAGGGCAGCGGCGGATGGTCGGAGTATCGTCAATCCGCTGCATGCATTGGCCCCTAAGCAAGATCGTTCCGCGCGGGCAGACACAGCGGCCGTTCTTGTCCTTGACCTGTCCGGGCAGTTTGCACTGAACATTGGGCTGCTCAATTTTGACACAGCCGCGTTTGCCCAGAACCGTTCCGCGCGGACAGATACAGTTACCGTTCTTGGTGCGGATCATGCCAGGCTGCAGCTTGCATTGCTCGACCACATTTGGCTTCACACAACGTCCCTGCTTCAGAACCGTTCCGCGCGGACAGATGCAATTGCCGTTCTTGGTGCGGATCATGCCTGGCAGCAGCTTGCATTGTTCGACCACGTTTGGCTTCACGCAGCGTCCCTGCTTCAGTTCGGTTCCGCGCGGGCAAATGCAATTGCCGTTCTGGGTCCGGATCATGCCGGGCAACAGCTTGCACTGCGGCGTGGTTTCCGGCTGGTCAGGCTCCTGCGGATCGACCGGCGTCACGGGTTCGCCCGAACAGCCGTTGCGCGCCTTGTTGAAGGTTGTCCCTTCGGGGCATACACAGCGGCCGTTGGCGTTCATCACGAAGCCTTCCGAGCACTGCGATTCAGGCTGCGTCTTCATCAGTGTGAACGGATGGCAGGAATAGGGTCCTGCTTCGCCGCCAACCACCCGGCCGGCGGATTCACCCGCCGCGCCGATCGTCACTTTGTCACCTGTGACGCCGACACAATTGCGTCCTGACACACCATTTGGCGTGACATTGGCAAGCGCTTCGTTGTCCGCAATGATGACCGTCACCACATGCGGTTGGCTCGCGCCCGCCGCAATGTTGATATTGGCCGTGCATCCGAACGGCAGTGCGGAGGGTTCCGGTGCGCAGCCGAAAGGCGGTTCGATCGACTGGATCGCCACACCTTCCAGACGCCCGATGCCCTCGATTTCGATTGCATCGCCAACCTGGACCGGCCCGGAGAAGTCCGAATCGCCATTATTGGTGATGGTCACGGTGAACGCGCACGGCTGACCAACTTCGCACTGCGCGTCGCCGGTCTTCTTCACAACGATGTCCGTGCCGCCCTGATCGCAAGCCTCGCCAAACGGAAAGACTTGATCGTCTCCCGGAGCCGGGCCGAACGAGCCGCGTGCACAGTTCTCGAACCGTTCATTGCCGCGCACCTGCACCGTCACATCGAAGTAACGGCTGGCGCCCGGGGTCATGACCGCGCCAGGGATCTGGCACGACAGGTTGGCGGCAGGCACCGCGGTGCATGACCATTCCGCGCCGTCGGGTGTGACGGTGAGGATATTGGCCGCTGCGCCGCTGCCGATGATTTCCGCCGCATCATTGACACTGACCGGACCAACGGGGGCGGAAGTGCCGACAGAATTGACGGTGATGCGGCAGGAGATAGCGCCTCCGGCTGCGGCCGGCTTGCAGACCTTGGTGATCCGCAAGGCCGGCTTGCCGTCCGGCTGGCGCAGTTTTGCAGTCGCGCAAGCCTGATTGTTGGCAAGATTGGTCTCTGTGGGAACGGGCGTCACCTTCGCACAGTTTTCAACTTTGCCCTCCGGGTAGTCCAGCGGCACGATTGCCCTGACCAGGATAGCAGTCGACGCGCCTGGCACCAGAACAATGCCGGGATGGTCGCACTGGAACTGGCTCGGATTGATCGTTGCGCATGCCCAGGGAGGCGTCGGCGCAAAGGTCACCGAAGTTGGCGCGCCGCCCGGGAACTCGTCCACCACGCTCAGCGGCCCGTTATGCGTAACGGTGCCGACATTGGTCACAAGGATGCCGTAGAGGCAAAGACCATCCGCACTGCAGAACTCGCGGGCGATCTTGCGCAGTTGAAGGTCAGCCTTCTTTTCGACCGGTGGCTGGCATTCGCGATCTTGAATCGTGGTGCCGTTCGGATCGCACAGCGGAATTTCCGCACAAGCACGGTCATTCAGCTGGCTGCCAAACAGCGGCTTGCCGCTTTCCGTGTAGTTGTACTTGGCGCAGTTACGGATAAAGCGGGCCGGCCAGCCCGGTCCCGGTTTGAAGCTCAATTTCAGGTCAACAAACTCACCTGGATTAAGCGTCATTGCCGGATGCGTGCACAGCATCGGACTGGTTGCCGGGGCGCATACCCATGGCGCATTCGGTCCGCCATCGATTGTCGCATTGCCCGGCAGTGTGACTTCATTAAGAACGATGGGCCCGTTGTAAGGCGCATCGCCAACGTTACTGACGCGGATGGTGAACTTGCAGCCGCCAGCCTCTGTGCAGCGTTCGACTTCAGCTTTCTTTTCAACCTTGATATCCGGCTGCTTTTTCGGGCAGTCGAGGTCTTCAGGAATAGTGATGTCGATGGTCTGGGTGCAGCAGATGCCCCAGCCTTCGTTCGGTCCGGCAAAGGTTTCCGTACCGACCACAACAAGATGCACGACATCTCCCGGCATCGCGCCGGTGATTGTCCAGTTGAGCACACCGCCGCCTGCGGGCACGACTTGTGCCGGAGGCGCAATGTTGACGCCAGGCGTCGTCGTTGTGAGTTCAATGACACGCCCGCCCATCTCGGCGCCGACAGTCATGTGATAGATGAACGCACCGCCGCCAGCCTCGTCACAATCCACCGTGCCGGTATCGACCTTGAAACAGGCCTCTTCCGGCGTGTCGCCACCGCCCGGAGGATCGCACTTGGTCACGTCGATCGTGATTCTGGTCTTCTCACCGGTATGGAAATCGCCGTCATCGGGCAGCGCCGGATCATGCGACATCATTTGAACCGGCGCGCCAATCGGCCGCGTGGCCACAAGGGTTGCTTGATTGTCAACCATGGTGGCGGCGGGAAACGCCGCATGGTCGATCTTGGCTTTGATTTTCACGCGGAAAATCCGCATGTTCGCGCCGCCGTCGCCATCAAGGTCCACCGGAGAGAGCCGGAAGTCAGCGATTGACGCCGTGTCATTGGTTGTCATTGTCGTGCTGATGGTCACGCTCGGCGCGCCGCCGCCGCCCGCATCCGTCACATCGCCCGCCACTGTTGCGCCAACAATGTTGAGACCCGATGGAAGCTGATCCTTCAGGTCGAACTTGAGTTTTTTCAACGCCTCAACCGCATCCGGCGGCAGCGGCCCGTCATTTTTCAGTTCGATACCGAAGCGCAGCTCATAGGAAACATAGTCGCAGTCGATTTGACCGCCGGCTTTGCTGAAGAAAATCTTCGGATCGCCGATCGTCGGGCCACCCGGTTTTTTCTCGAGTTTAAGAACTTCAGGAATTGACGCCAACGGCTCGGCGGCAAAAGCCGGAGCCTGGGCCAGTCCCAGCGCCATCGCGGCGGCGATCAGCCACCGTCCCGGACGTTTGGTGAGGGCAAGGGGTTTCATGATCGTCTCCATGACGTTTCGTGGTGCGTTTTGCGATGAGCGGAAAATTGAAAGCTTTTTCATTTTTCCCTCCTCACGGCGCGCACGAATCGAGTGGAGTCTGGATATCGACATTGACCTTGCAGCACGGGAAGTAGCCGCCCTTCTTGGCGTCCGCATCCTTGTAGAAGCAAAGCCCAAGCCTCACCTTGTCACCCGGAACGTGGCCATTGATGCCAAAGGTGAAGGGGGAGGCCGCGTCAGGCCGCGTCTGCATCGAAGGTGTGACACTGACGCCAGGCGTCAGGGAGTCCGCTTTGATGGAGTCGCCGCCGAAGCCTTCTGTGTCCGTCACATAGACGTCCGCCTCAAGGCCCGCCGGCGTGCAGAAATACTCCACCGACTTGACATCGATACAGGGCGGCAGATCGGTTGGCGGATAGTAGGGCGGCCAATACGGATCCGGATAATCACCCGGATAAGGGATCGGATCATAGTAACCCGCCCTGCCCGCGCACGGACGCCAGACTTCGACATCGCCGACATGACCCTTCACGTCCGGGTCCTCATAAAGGCTGTCGAAATCGACAAACCACGAACCGAACGGTGGCACATTGGCCGGCTTGACCAGCGACTGATGCGTCAATTGTACGCCGTGAACGACCAAAGGCCCGCCAAGGGCGAGCTGTTCGGCCAATTCCTCATTGTTGCGCAGGTCATCGCCGGTTTTTACGACCGTCTCGTTGCAGGCGTTATAGTCAATGACACCATAGGCGTCATAGCCGTATTGCAGATCAAGACCGCCCGCCGCCTGCCGGTTTTCCGGCGGAAAGCCGACCGCATATTCCTGCGGCGTCTCGACCCAGATGCTTTCCGTTGCCGGATCATCCGGGCTTTCGCGCCAGTAGCGGATAACCTCGCCCTTGCCGGAATTGGCAAAGCGCGAATAGTCGTAGCGGTTCTCGATCTCGCCGCGCTGCGATAGATACATGAAGCCGCGCGAGTCAAAGGCAATGTCAGTGACCGGATAGTCCTTCCCGGCATTGACGGTCAGTTCCCAGCGCGCGTTAGCGGCAAGGCTTCCGTCGTCGAGAATATCGACCGACCAGATTTCGGCTGCATCGCCAACAGCGTAATAGAGGCGGCCGCCATGCACGGCGACGCCCCAGACCCGGCGCTCGTCTTGCGTATAGCCCCAGGTTTCAGGGTCCTCGCTGTCAAAAGCGCCGCCGGCAATGTCCATCACCGAACCATCGTCCGCCACTGCGCCAAGCCCGTGCCCCGGACGCCCGGCAACGCCATGATCGAACGTGTCGAGCACGGCGCCGTCAATGGAGATCCGGTGGATCATCCCGGTGTCGAGGTCGCTGACAAAGAATTGCCGGTGCGACTTGTCGAACTTGATATTGCCAAGCCCGGGTCCGCTATTGCTCTCGATATCCGCAAACTTTGTGACCTCGCCGGTCAGCCCGTCGATCTTCCAGATCGTGCCAGGTCCGCCGCCAAGTTCACCGCCAAACTGGCCTTCCATGAACTGCGCTCCGGCCGTGCCGCCGCGCTGGCGCTCCGGCCTTCCGTCAGCGTCCTCGTCCGGCGTCACGATCTGCACGCCATGCAGCGAAGTGGCTGCCGCGTAAAGATTGGGAACAATGTCGGTCGTGTCTGTGCGGATGCCGTCATCATAGGAAATGCCGAACACCTGGCCGATCTGCCGCGCCGACACTTCGAACGGCAGCGGTGTGTTGACCAGTTGGCCGCTTGCGGGTCCGCCCAGATTGGAGACATCGAAAATCCTGAGGGTTTTGCCCTCGAGATCGATCATCGTCTCGTCAATGGCGTCCACGCCGGGAGGCAGCCCCTCTTCAATGCCGGGAATGGCCGTGCCGGAAAACCCGGTGACGGCCATGGATCCCTGATTGATGATCCTTGTGTCTTGCGCCGCCGCCGCGCCCAGCGCGCCCGCCAGCAGGGAACCGGCAAGAATGATCCTGCGAAACCAGGTCATCCGTCCGGCAAAACGGGCAATCAGGGTATAGGCGGTTGATGAAGAAAGACGGGATGACATGTTTGACCTCTCCCACACATTGTGAGGAGATACGTCTGCCAACAACCGCCCGTCGCTGAGCAAATTGCGTGCAGCGAACTCCTTGTTCTTTTCAGTTTGGCGGCCCCAACCTGCAGGAACGTTACGCCTGAGTTCGGGTACCGTCAATGCGGCGGAAGCTCCATTTTTTGGTCTTGATTGCAGAGGCGTCCGGCCAAGACCAGAGCGCGTTCTGGTTGCCCAAATCCGCGTTTCGACCTCCGCCTGGCTTCGATAGTTTGCCATAGCTAGCTCCTTTCCGGCCCCACACAATGCGGTCCGTCAAGGTCAGTCGCGGCGACCGTGGGAAAGGTTCAATGCCAGCTTCCCTCCCCGCCCTCCTTCAACTATTCTCCAATTTTCCTTGAACCTTTCCGCCGCGCCGTGCGACCAACCCACAGAAGGACCAAATGAGTTCAACGTCTGGCAATGTGTCAGATAATGACCTGATGAAGCGCATCGCCACCGGCGATCGTGCGGCGGTCCGGCTGTTGTTCATGCGTCACCACGCCCGGGTCTACCGGTTCGTGGTGCGCCAAACGGGTTCGGAAAACATGGCGGACGATATCGCGAACGAAGTATTTCTGGAGGTCTGGCGCAAGGCCGGCGCTTTCGAGTTCCGCTCGCAAGTGTCAACCTGGCTGCTCGGCATTGCCCGTTTCAAGGTGCTTTCGGCATTCCGCAAGCGCAAGGAGGAAAGCCTCGACGAGTTGGAGGCCGGGCGCATCGCCGACAATGCCGATACGCCTGACGTGGTCACCATGAAGCTCGACAAAGCTGCGGCGCTGCGCCAATGCATTGATGGTCTGAGCAACGAGCATCGGGCTGTCATCGACCTTGCCTATTACCACGGGCGCACAGTCACCGAGATCGCCGACATCCTGTCGATCCCGGTTGCCACGGTGAAAACCCGCATGTTTTACGCGCGATCCAAGCTCGGCGAAGCGTTGAAGGCTGCCGGACATGACAGGGGATGGCCATGAGCGAGAGCCCGAAAATGTCACGCCGCAACGAGGTGGAAACCCTCTTGCCGTTCTATTTGAACGGGACTCTTTCCGGTGAGGATTTGAATCTTGTCGAAGATTGGCTGGCGAACGATCCGGCAGCTGATGCGGCATTGATTGCGGCGGAAAGCGAACTGGCTTTTGTTTCTGAAGAAAACGAGCGCATCCGCCCGTCTTCCGATGCATTTTTCCGTTTCTCGGAAAGTCTCGAAAAAGAGGCTGGGCCGCAAGTTTCATCCGTTTCCCGCCTCTCGGCCTGGTTCGGCAAAACCTTTACCATTCCCGCGCCCCTCGTCTGGGCGACGGCCGCTGCCGCCTTGGTGTTGATGGTTGTCGCCACAAACAATCTGCGCCAGCCCGATCTTGGCGAAAGCGAGGTCGCGGGAGTTGGCGAAACACAGAACGCGGCGTTCGTTCTGGTCACGTTCAAGCCGGAGGCAGCACTCGGCGACATCGCCAAACTGCTTCAAGCATCAGGCGGGCACATCACTGACGGGCCGGACGCGAGCGGCATGTTCAAGATCGCCCTTCCTGCCGCCAGCATCGCGGACTATGATCGCATCTTGGGTGAGCTGGCGAAGTCGCCGCTTGTTGCTCAGGCCATTGCCGGAAGGAAACCGGATGCCAATTAGGCCCGTGCGCCGCCTTATTGAGTTGCTTTTGATCAGCTCGTGCCTTGCGGCCCTGCCGGGCGCGCGCGCATTCGCCCAATCGGCAACAGGTCAGGCGCAGATTCCCCCGTCCGGCGCCACGGAGTTTGTCGAATTGCCGCCGCTCTTGATTGACCTCTTCCGTTCGACGCCCGCCGGGCCTGAGGCCACCCCGGCGACCGGCCAAAGCGCGGCAAATGAACAAGGCGCCGGCGCGGCCTCCCCCGGTTCCGGTCCTCTCATCACCGCCATCGCCACCACCGGTGCGTTCGTTCCGGATGAAGTGCTGGTGACCATTGATGGCGATGCGGCCGCCGCTGCGCAGATTGCCGCCGCAAACGGACTGCAGGTGCGCTCGCTCAGAACATCGTTCCTGCTTGCCACAAGCGTTGTGCGCTTTGGCATTCCCGATGGCCGCCCGGTCGCAGTCGTTCTGGCGCAAGTGCTGCGCGATGGCCGCGCCACCGCCTCTGAACCCAATCATATTTACACCCTGCAGCAGGCAAAGCCCGTTTCGGGCTACACGCTGCAGAACATCGCCTTCGATCCGGCTGAGGCCAATGGTTCAAACATCCGCATCGCTGTCATCGACACGGCGCGCGACAGAGCCCATCCGGCGCTGGCGGGCATTGCCGTGGAGGACTTTGACGCCCTTCCGGCAATTCCGGTTGAAAATTCAGATCACGCCACCTCCATTATCGGGCTGATTGCCGGTCAGGACAGC
>JANNRN010000469.1:0-2631 GCA_031401375.1 Phyllobacteriaceae bacterium
GGTCGATGCCGAGGCGGGACGGCCCGTATAGCGCACGCGCTGATGCTTCGCGTCGATATGCGCCAGCACCCATTCCAGATAGGGATCGACAAACGACCACGGACCCATATTCTTCGGCTCTTCCTGACACCAGACCATTTCTGCATTCTTGAAACGCGACAATTCGGTGATCAGCGCCTTGGCCGGGAACGGGTAAAGCTGTTCAAGGCGCAGCAAATAAACATCATTGACGCCGCGCTTCTCGCGCTCCTCGTAGAGATCATAATAGACCTTGCCGGAACACATGACGACGCGCCGGATTTTCGAGTCCTTGACGAGCTTGATCGGCTCATCCTTCAGATATTGAGCATCGTCCCAGAGCAGCCGGTGGAAGGAAGATTCGGCAGAAAGCTCGCTGAGCGTCGAGACAGCACGCTTGTGGCGCAGCAGGGATTTTGGCGTCATCAGGATCAGCGGCTTGCGGAAATCGCGGCGCATCTGGCGACGCAATATGTGGAAATAATTCGACGGCGTTGTAATATTTGCAACCTGCATGTTGTCTTCGGCGCACATTTGCAGGAAGCGCTCCAGCCGCGCCGAGGAATGCTCGGGCCCCTGACCTTCATAACCATGTGGAAGCAGGCACACGAGGCCGGACATGCGCAGCCATTTGCGCTCGCCGGACGAGATGAACTGGTCGAACAGAACCTGCGCCCCATTGGCAAAGTCACCAAACTGCGCCTCCCACAGCGTCAATGAATTCGGGCGCGCCAGCGAATAGCCATACTCAAAGCCCAGCACTGCTTCCTCTGACAACATCGAGTTGATGACCTCGAAACGGGCTTGCGCCGGCGACAGATTGGCCAGCGGAATATAACGCTCCTCACTGATCTGGTCATAAAGAACCGCGTGGCGCTGCGAAAACGTGCCGCGCTCGCAATCCTGACCGGACAGGCGGATTTTGTGCCCGTCAAGGCAGAGCGAGCCGAAGGCAAGCGCCTCCGTCATCGCCCAATCAAGTCCTTCCCCGCTTTCCATCATTTTGGCGCGGCCCTCAAGGAAGCGCTGGATGGTCTTGTGGGCGCTGAAGTTCTCCGGCAGCGTCGTCAGGACCTTGCCGATTTCCTTGAGCTGCTTGACCGGCACTGCCGTCTTGCCGCGGCGCGGGTCATCCTCGCTGTCGGCGGTGCGCAGACCCGACCAGACGCCATCAAGCCAGTCCGCCTTGTTCGGCTTGTAGGCCTGCCCCGCCTCGTATTCAGCTTCAAGATTGGCGCGCCAGGCAGCCTTCATCCCATCAAACTCGTCCGCGGTAATCACGCCCTCGCCGACCAGCTTCTTGCCATAGATCTGCACCGTGGTCTCATGCGAGCGGATGCGCTTGTACATGATCGGCTGCGTGAAGGCCGGTTCATCACCTTCATTGTGACCGAAGCGGCGGTAGCAGAACATGTCGATGACGACCGGCTTGTAAAACTTCATCCGGTATTCGATCGCAATCTTGGTGGCGAACACCACCGCTTCCGGATCATCGCCGTTACAATGGAAGATCGGCGCCTCAATCATTTTGGCGACATCGGACGGATAGGGTGATGAGCGCGAGAAACGCGGATTGGTGGTGAAGCCGATCTGGTTGTTGATGATGAAATGCACGGTGCCGGCCACGCGATGACCGCGCAGGCCCGAAAGGCCGAGAATTTCCGCCACAACGCCCTGACCGGCGAACGCCGCATCGCCATGCAGCAGCAGCGGCATCACCTTCGAGCGCTCGCTGAGCGGGATAATGTCGCCGTCAAAGACCGTTGCCATCTGGTCCTGTTTGGCGCGGGCCTTGCCCATCACCACCGGATTGACGATTTCCAGATGCGAGGGATTGGCCGTCAGCGACAAATGCACCTTGTTGCCGTCAAACTCGCGGTCAGAAGATGCGCCAAGATGGTACTTGACGTCGCCCGAGCCTTCGACTTCTTCGGGCGTGAAGGAACCGCCCTTGAACTCGTGGAAAATGGCCCGGTGCGGCTTGCCCATGAACTGCGACAAGACATTCAGGCGACCGCGATGCGCCATGCCGAGGATGATTTCCTTGAGACCCAACTGGCCGCCGCGCTTGACGATCTGCTCGAGCGCCGGGATCAGCGATTCGGCGCCGTCGAGGCCAAAACGTTTGGTGCCCTTGTATTTAACGTCAATGAACTGTTCGAAACCCTCGGCCTCAATGAGCTTTTGCAGGATCGCTTTTTTGCCGGCATCGGTAAATTCTATTGCCTTGTCCGGGCCTTCGATGCGCTGTTGAATCCACGCCTTTTCCTCCGGATTTGACATATGCATGAACTCGACGCCGAGCGTCGAACAATAGGTGCGCTCCAGAATCTCGATCATTTGCGGCACGGTCGCGTATTCGAGCCCGAGCACGTTATCGATGAAAATCTTGCGGTCCATGTCCGCCGCCGTGAAACCATAGGCTTCGGGCGACAACTCGTTGTAATCCTCGATCTTGGCGGCAATGCCGAGCGGATCAAGCGTGGCATGTAAATGCCCGCGCATCCGGTAGGCGCGGATCATCATGATGGCGCGAACGGAATCCTGCGCCGCATGGTTGATGTCGCCCTGCGACGTCGGCTCAACCGCCTTGGCCTTCAACTTGCCGGCAAT
>JANNRN010000470.1:0-5232 GCA_031401375.1 Phyllobacteriaceae bacterium
CTTGTTTCGTCGGATTCCGTCGCGTGGCGCACGATGTTCTGCGGCGGCGGCTCAGTGACGGGGATGCTTGTCGCCTCAAACGCGCCGTTCACCACGCTCGCGTAGCAAAACAGGCCGAGCTCGTCGTTGTAGAGAGCCGGATATCCGTCAACAGTCTCATAGGTTGCGTAGAGTTCGGTGCCGCGAACAATGAGTTCGACATCGCCGCCGTTGGCTTGCCCGAGAGAAACTTTTTCGCCGAAGACGCCAACCATGCGGGGTGCCTCTCGAAAAGCCGTCTGCCCCCGCGAGCGGCAACTCTATTGTCTCCGGTGTAGCATTCCCTTGGGTCAAGTCAACAAATCTTGCTGGCAAGAAGTCTTCGCGCCAGCGAAAATCCCTGCTAATCAGCCGCCATGACCCAAACACCCGACACACTCCGCATTGCCGTCGCCCAACTCAATCCCACCGTTGGCGACGTCAAGGGAAACCTTGCCAAGGCGCGGGAGGCACGCGCCGAAGCGGCACGGCACGGCGCGGATCTTGTTCTGTTTACCGAACTCTTCATCGCGGGTTATCCGCCTGAGGACCTTGTGCTCAGACCGGTGTTCGTTGCGGCGTGTGAAAGAGCGGTCAGGGAGCTTGCGGGCGAGACGTCGGATGGCGGGCCGGGGGTGATTATCGGTGTGCCGCTCAGGCGGACAAGCGGGCTGCACAATTCCGTCATGGTGCTGGATGGCGGCAAGGTTATTGCCGAGCGCTACAAGGTGGACCTGCCCAACTATGGCGAGTTTGACGAGAAGCGCGTGTTCCAGCCGGGGCCGATGCTGGGTCCGGTCAACTTTCGCGGCGTCAGGATCGGCATTCCGGTCTGTGAGGACATTTGGGGTGACCTTGGCGTATGCGAGACATTGGCCGAGAGCGGCGCGGAAATATTGCTGGTGCCGAACGGTTCGCCTTACTACCAGCAGAAAATTGATGTGCGCCATCAGGTGGCGATCAAACAGGTGATCGAATCTGGCCTGCCGCTGCTTTATGCCAACCAGTTCGGCGGACAGGACGAGCTGATTTTTGATGGTGCAAGTTTTGGCATCAATGCCGACAAGAGCCTTGCCTTCCAGATGAGCCAGTTTGAGGAAACCTGCGTTGTCACGACATGGAAGCGCGGCGCCAAGGGCTGGGTTTGCGAGCGCGGACCGATGTCGGTCATCCCGGAGCGCGAAGAGGCCGACTATCGCGCCTGCATGATTGGCCTGCGCGATTACGTCAACAAGAACGGGTTCAAGGATGTGGTGCTCGGCCTGTCCGGCGGTGTTGATTCGGCGATTTGCGCGGCGTTGGCCGTCGATGCGCTTGGCGAGGAGCGCCTGCGCGCTGTCATGATGCCCTACGCCTATACGTCCAAGGATTCCTTGCAGGACGCTGAGGATTGCGCCAAGGCGCTTGGCTGCCGCTATGATATTGTGCCGATTTTCGAGCCTGTCGACGGGTTCATGAAGGCGCTGGAACCGCTATTTGACGGCACTTCGCCGGGCATAACGGAAGAGAACCTGCAAAGCCGCGCCCGCGGCACCATCCTGATGGCCATTTCCAACAAGTTCGGCTCAATGGTGGTGACCACCGGCAACAAGTCGGAAATGTCGGTTGGCTATTGCACGCTCTATGGCGACATGAACGGCGGCTATAATCCGGTCAAGGACCTTTACAAAATGCAGGTCTACAAGCTCGCCGCCTGGCGCAATGACAATGTGCCGCCGGGCGCGCTCGGCCCGTCCGGCAAGGTCATTCCGCAGAACACCCTCGACAAGGCGCCGAGCGCTGAGCTCCGCCCCAACCAGAGCGACCAGGATTCATTGCCGCCCTATCCGGTTCTGGACGATATTCTGGAAGGCCTGGTCGAGCAGGAACTCGGCCGTGACGAGATCGTCGCCAGAGGACATGACAAGGCAATTGTCGAGCGTATCGAGCATCTCCTGTATCTTGCCGAGTACAAGCGCCGGCAAGCCGCTCCCGGCGTGAAAATCACGCGTAAATACTTCGGCCGCGACCGCCGTTACCCGATCACCAACAGGTTCCGCGATCAGGGATAGAGCGCTTCCGCTTTTGATGGAATCATCAAAAGCACAGGACAACGCGACAATTCAATAAATTAGAGCGCATCTGCGTTTCCGTGAAATGCTGATGCGCTCTAGCGCGTTCCCGGCTTTGATGCGCGGTTGTTCAGGCAATATCCTGCCATTGGCCAGAAACCGCATTCAGGATTATGCTCCCTTAAGGTTGAGTCGAATACGGCGGTTCTGATTGCTAAACTTGTCGGTATGTGTCTAACCGGTTTTTATCGTCTTGGTTGCAAGATCGCCGGGTATCAGGGTGAGCGGGTTGCACAAAATAGAACGACACAACGGATCGTGGTTCCCGGTCAGCGTCATTGACGCTGTGACCGATCTTCAAGACGGCCCGGATTTCGGTTGGTCGCTGTTTCAATTGATCGTGCAGAATATCGATAGCCGGGCCGGCGCCAGGGCAGGTGATGTGGCCGCGACACTGGCCTTTCTTGCCGGAAAAATCGTGCAGCGCGCGACATTGCGCGATCATCCCGAAGGATTTCAACTGTACATTTCGGCAAATGGCGTTGCCTATCTGCGCAGCGAACTGGTGAGCGGGAAACTTGCAGCGCTGTCGCCGGGAACCCTGGCGTCGGCGCTGATTGAGGCAGCGGTCATTGCCGGCGCCGGCAGCTTTCCCCAATTTGCCATGGTTGTTCACGAAGCGTCCGATGCGATTCAGCGGCGCGGCAGCGTTGAATTGCGCGGCATTGAGCTTTCAGACGGTCCGCGCGAGCTGTTGAGCCTTGTTCAGGAAGATATCGACTCGCTGCTGGTGGATCCGTTCAATCGCGCGGTCTTGGTGCGCGCCGCCATTCAGGCCTGCGGCCACGCCATCGGTTATCAGCGGGCGCGGTTTTGTCCAACTGCCGCAGCGGAACTGTCACTGAGTGTCGCGCTCTATGGTGGTTGGCTCGATCAGCGCGAGACCGCCCGGCGATAGAGCATTTCCGCTTTTGATGGAATCATCAAAAGCAAAGGACAATGCGACAATTCAAGGACTTGGAGCGCATCTGCGTTTCCGCGAAACGCGGATGCGCTCTGGAGCGGGTTGCCATATGAATGGCCGCCCGACGTTTGCGCAACCGGTTCGACAGGCTCACGGCAGGGCCGGCGAGGCCATCCACCCCGGTTTCGCGGTAATAGCCTACGGCAAGCTTGGCAGCCTGGAACTTGGCTACACCTCCGACCTCGACATGATTTTCCTGCACGGCGCCGGGCAGGAGGGCGGTGTTACCGACGGTGCGCGCCCGATTGCGAACGAGGTGTTTTTCGCGCGCCTTGGCCAGCGCCTCATTCATATCCTGACGGCGCGCACCGGCGGCGGTATTCTCTATGAAGTGGATACGCGCCTGCGCCCGAGCGGGCACTCCGGCATGCTGGTAACCAGCCCGGCGGCGTTTCGCGAGTATCAGGATTCACATGCCTGGGTCTGGGAGCACCAGGCCCTGATCCGCGCCCGGCCGATTGCCGGGGATGCCGGTTTGTCCCGGGTTTTCGAGGAAATTCGCACTGCCACCCTGTGCCGGCAGCGCGACCCGGAAACCCTGCGCACCGAGGTGGTGGCCATGCGCGCCCGCATGCACGAGGCGCAGGCGCCGCACGACCCGGGCGAAATCAACCTCAAGCACGACCCGGGCGGTATGATTGACGTGGAATTTATGGTGCAATATGCGGTATTACGCTGGGCGCATGACCACCCGGAGCTGATTCGGCACCGCGGCAACATCTCCCTTCTGGAAGCGTTGGAAGCGCGCGGGCTGCTGAACCCCGTGCAGGCCAGCCTGTTGCGGGACGCCTACCACCGTTATCTCGGTGTCGAGCAGCGTCTCAAGCTCATGGAGCGCCAACCGCTGGTGGCGCCGCAGGAACTGGGCGATTTTCCGGAACGGGTGCGGGCACTGTGGCGGGAGTGGTTTGAATAATTATGTAGGGTGCGTTTTACGCACCGGTCGGCGCTTATCGAGACCAATGGTGCGTGGAACGCACCCTACGGGAATCGAGGCATTTTGTGACGCAGGAGAAAAAGATGTCGATGTCCGACCGAGACGGTGTCATCTGGTACGACGGCAAGCTTGTACCGTGGCGCGATGCCACCACCCATGTGCTGACCCACACCCTGCACTATGGCATGGGCGTGTTCGAAGGTGTGCGTGCCTACGAGACACCCAAGGGTACGGCTATTTTCCGCCTGCAGGCGCATACCGACCGGCTGTTCCGCTCGGCGCATATCCTCGGCATGGCCATTCCTTATAATAAGGACGAGATCAACGAGGCGACGCGCGCCGCGGTGCGCGAGAACAACCTCAAGTCGGCTTACATCCGCCCGATGTGTTTCTATGGCAGCGAGGGCATGGGTTTGCGTGCCGACAACTTAAAGGTGCATGCGATCGTGGCGGCCTGGACTTGGGGCGCGTACATGGGCGAGGAAGGGCTGGTCGCCGGCATCAAGGTGCGCACCTCGTCCTACAACCGCCACCACATCAACATCACCATGTGCCGCGCCAAGGCCAACGGCCAGTACATGAACTCGATGCTGGCGTTGCGCGAGGCGCTCGCCTCCGGCTGCGACGAGGCGCTGTTGCTCGACACCGAAGGCTACGTGTCCGAGGGCAGCGGCGAAAACCTGTTTATCGTGCGTGACGGCGTCCTGTACACGCCCGATCTCACCTCGGCGCTGGACGGCATCACGCGTGCCACGGTCATGCAGCTGGCCGGCGAGCTTGGCCTCAAGGTGGTGGAGAAGCGCATCACCCGCGACGAGGTGTACATCGCCGACGAGGCGTTTTTCACCGGCACCGCCGCTGAAGTAACGCCGATCCGCGAACTCGACGGCCGCAAGATCGGCATCGGCAAGCGCGGCCCGATCACCGAGAAGTTGCAGACTTTATACTTTGACGTGGTGCATGGCCGCAATGGCGGGCACCCGGAATGGTTGACGCCGGTGAAGTAGGGTGCATTCTACGCACCATTCAGATGACCGGTGCGTAGAACGCACCCTACGAAGGAAAGGGCCATGGCAAGCACACAACTGAGCAAGACGAAAGAGATTCCCGCCAACGCGCAGAACCGCTACGAAATAACGCGTGCTGACCTGCCGGTACATTGCCCGATGCCGGGCATGAGCCGGTGGAATTCACACCCGCGC
>JANNRN010000471.1:0-2044 GCA_031401375.1 Phyllobacteriaceae bacterium
TTCTTTGTTGATGACTGGAGCGACGTGCCGCCGGACAGCTTGCCCATCACCAAGACGACGCTGGTTTTGCTGCCCAACAACCATCTTCAATATGTCGTCACATGGTATGGCCTTGCTGCTGCGCTGCTCGGCGTATGGGCCGTGTTCACGTTTCCAAGACGCTGAGGCAATCGCTCGAACCGCGCCGGTGGGGCCGACCCGGCCCCGGCAACTCAACAGGCGCTTGACACTTCCGGACCGAGCGGTCACATCCCTGCATTTCCGGAGCCCCGCAAATGGTCGAACCCGCCGCCAAGCCTGAACTGACAATCCGCCTGTGCGGTCCGCGCGGCTTTTGCGCAGGCGTGGACCGCGCCATCCAAATCGTTGTTCTGGCTCTGAAGAAACATGGCGCGCCGGTCTATGTCCGCCACGAGATCGTGCACAACCGCTATGTGGTGGAAGGATTGCAGGCGCGCGGTGCGATATTCATCGAGGAATTGGACGAAGTCCCTGTCGAACACCACGACTGCCCCGTGGTTTTTTCCGCCCATGGCGTGCCGAAATCCGTGCCGGCTGATGCGCAGGAACGCAACCTCTTCTACCTCGATGCCACGTGCCCGCTCGTGTCAAAGGTGCACAAGCAAGCCATCCTGCACCACAAGCGGGGACGGCACGTCCTGCTGGTCGGACATGAGGGCCACCCTGAAGTCATTGGCACGATGGGACAATTGCCCGCTGGCGCTGTGAGCCTGATTGAAACCGCCAAACAGGCAGCGGCCTTTATTGCCGGCGAACCGGATAACCTTGGCTTTGTAACCCAGACCACATTGTCCGTGGATGATACGGCCGAAATCATCGCCGTGCTGCGTTCACGTTTTCCCAAACTTGCCGCGCCAAGCGCGGAATCAATTTGCTATGCGACAACCAACCGGCAGGACGCCGTGAAAGCCTCCGCGCCCGGGACCGATTTGTTTCTGATCGTCGGAGCTCCCAATTCCTCCAATTCCATGCGCCTTGTCGAAGTGGCTGAAAGGGCCGGGGCCAAACGGTCGCTCCTCGTGCAGCGCGCGTCGGAACTGCCTTGGGAAAGCATTCATGACATCAGCGTAGTGTCGCTCTCGGCAGGGGCTTCGGCTCCGCAAATTATTGTCGATGAAATCATCGAGGCGTTCAGGGCGCGATTTGACGTGAAGGTCGAACTTGCCGTCACAACGGAAGAATCCGAGGATTTTCCGGTGCTTCGGGCGCTGAGAGATGTGGCACTGACCAAGGCTGACATGGCCTTCGTCAACGGGGCGTGAGGAATGGCCGTTTATACCGATATCGCCGAAACCGAGCTTGAGGACTTCCTCGCCGGCTATGACCTGGGGCAGCTCTTGTCCTACAAGGGTATTGCCGAGGGCGTCGAGAACAGCAATTTCCTGCTGCATACCTCGTGCGGATACTTCATCCTGACCTTGTATGAAAAGCGGGTGAACGCCGGGGATCTGCCGTTCTTTCTGGGATTGATGGACCATCTGGTCGCGCGCGGGATTTCGTGCCCGACGCCCGTGCACGCCAGTAACGGCAGCGCCATTGGCGAAGTCGCGGGCCGCCCTGCCGCGATCGTCACCTTTCTCGACGGCCTGTCCATGCGCCGGCCCAATGCAGCGCATTGCAGGGCTGTCGGCGTGGCGCTGGCGGAGCTGCATCTGGCCGGACAGGGCTTTGCCGCGACGCGGAAGAACGCCTTGTCCGTGTCAGGTTGGCGGCCACTCTGGGAGGCGGCGCGGGCAAGGGCCGACGAGATTGAGATGGGGCTTGCCAAAGAGGTGGACGCCGACTTGGCCAATCTTGAAGCACATTGGCCGGGCGATCTTCCTTCCGGAATCTGCCATGCTGATCTGTTTCCCGACAACGTTTTCTTTCTCGGCGAAAAACTCTCCGGCATCATCGATTTCTATTTTGCCTGCAATGACTTGCTGACATACGACCTGTCGGTTTGCTTGAATGCCTGGTGTTTTGAGAAGGACAATGCCTTCAACCTGACCAAGGGCAGGGCGCTTCTGGCCGGCTATCAGAG
>JANNRN010000472.1:0-3076 GCA_031401375.1 Phyllobacteriaceae bacterium
GCTTGTTCCGCGCGGCGCGGTGCAGAAAAAAATGTTTGGCGGCGTCTGCTTCATGCTGAACGGCCACATGATGGGCGGCACGTCGAAACGGGGCCTTCTGGTGCGCACCGGCAAAGCGTTCGATTCCATTGCCGCCGGCCGCAACGACTGCGAGATCATGAACATGACGGGCCGCGAGATGGCGGGGTTTTGGCGGGTCGATGCGGACATTGACGACAGGGCCTTTGCATTCTGGATGGACGCGGCGCTGGCCTGCAACAAGACGCTTGCGCCGAAATAGATGGAGATCAGCGCTGCGGCGTCTTGCCAGATGTCAATCGAGCGCCCGCGCACTATCTGCCAAAGGAGACGGCGGTATGGGAGGACCGCTGGCAAAAACAGGAGACTGACATGGATCTGTTTGACGCCGTATTTCTGGCCCGGTTGCAATTTGCCTTCACCATTGGCTTCCACATCATCTTCCCGGCCTTCACCATCGGCCTTGCAAGCTTTCTTGCTGTGCTCAACGGTCTCCATCTTTTCACAAAATCAGAGACTTATCTCCACCTGTTCAACTACTGGAAGAAAATCTTTGCCATCACTTTCGGCATGGGCGTCGTTTCCGGTATTGTCATGAGCTACCAATTCGGCACCAATTGGAGTGTTTTTGCCGACAAAACCGGGCCGGTGCTCGGACCGCTGATGGGCTATGAAGTTCTCACCGCCTTTTTCCTTGAGGCTGGATTTCTCGGCGTCATGCTGTTTGGGCGCTCGCGCGTCGGGCCGGGACTGCATTTTCTCGCCACCGCCATGGTCGCACTTGGCACTTTTATCTCGGCCTTCTGGATTTTGGCCGTCAACAGCTGGATGCAGACCCCGGCTGGCTACGCCATCAACGACGCCGGCCAGTTCATTGTCAGTGACTGGTGGCAAGTCATTTTCAATCCGTCTTTCCCCTACCGTCTGGTTCACATGGTGCTCGCAGCTTACCTGACGACTGCCTTCGTCGTCGGCGCCGCTGGCGCCTGGCGCCTTTTGAAGGATCAGCAGAACCCAGCGGCGCGCACGATGTTCTCCATGGCCATGTGGATGGCAGCGCTTGTGGCGCCGGTGCAGATTATTGCCGGCGACATGCACGGCATCAATACGCTGGAGCACCAGCCGCGCAAGATTGCGGCCATGGAAGGCCATTTTGAAACGCAGCGCGGCGCGCCACTGATCCTGTTCGGCATTCCAAATGAAGGTCAGGAGCGCATGGATTACGCAATCGAAATTCCCAAACTCGGCTCTTTGATCCTGACGCATGACTTCGATGGTGAGGTTAAGGGTCTCAAGGAATGGCCAAAGGATGAGCGGCCGCCGGTGGCGACTGTGTTCTTTGCATTTCGCATTATGGTCGGCATCGGTTTTGCCATGCTGGGTCTTGGCCTGTGGAGCCTTTGGCTGCGCGCGCGTGGACGTCTCTATGACGCCGTTTGGATGCACAGGGCAGCCATTCTGATGGGCCCGTCCGGCTTCGTCGCACTGCTCGCCGGATGGACGGTGACGGAGGTCGGGCGGCAGCCGTTCACCGTCTACGGGTTGCTCAAGACGGTGGATTCAGCTTCTGCAATCGACGCCGCCGCCGTCGGTGCTTCTCTTGTTGCATTCATCATTGTCTACTTCACCCTGTTTGGCGCCGGCGTTTTTTACATCTTCCGTCAGATGGCCAAAACGCCGGGCGAAGGCGAAGCGGACCTGCCTGCGGACGAGCCCATCCGCGCCTCGGGCATCAATCCCGCCCCTGCGCTCGCCTTGGCGCATACGGCACAATAGGAGTCGCCATGATGCTGGATTATCCCTTTATCTGGGCCGGACTGATCGCCTTTGCGGTGCTGGCCTATGTAGTACTCGACGGCTTTGACCTTGGAATTGGCATTCTGTTCCCCTTCGTGAAAGGAGAAAAGCACCGCGACATGATGATGAATTCCGTCGCGCCCATCTGGGACGGCAATGAAACCTGGCTGGTGCTGGGCGGCGGCGGACTTTTTGCCGTGTTTCCGCTTGCCTATTCGATCATCATGCCGGCGCTCTATACGCCGATCATTGTCATGCTTCTCGCCCTTGTGTTTCGCGGCGTTGCCTTTGAATTCCGCTGGAAGACCCGGCGCGGCCAGTTCCTTTGGGACTGGGCATTTGCCGGCGGCTCCACGCTGGCGGCCTTTGCGCAAGGGATCGCGCTCGGCGCGTTGGTGCAGGGCATTCCGGTCACTGGCAGGCTCTATGCAGGCGGCTGGTGGGACTGGCTGACGCCGTTCAGCCTGCTGACCGGCGTGGCGCTGGTCATCGGCTACGCCCTCCTCGGCGCTGGCTGGCTGATTTACAAAACCGAGGGCGCGTTGCAGCAAACAGCATACCGGTTTGCGGCGGTCACAGGCGTCGCCACGCTGGCGCTGATCGGCGTGGTGAGCCTTTGGACGCCTTTCCTCAACCCCGCCTACATGGCCAAATGGCTTGCCTTTCCGCAGATGCTGTTCACCGCGCCGGTGCCGCTCATGGTGCTTGGATGCGCCTTTCTGCTTTACCGGGGCATTCAGGAGCGGCGCCAATTGCAGCCGTTTCTCGCGGCGCTCGGCCTCTTCGTCCTCTGTTTCATCGGCATCGGCATTTCCTTCTATCCATTCATCGTGCCCGGCGCGCTGACAATCTGGCAGGCAGCCGCCCCCGACAAATCGTTGAAATTCCTGCTGGTTGGCACCTCGGTGCTGATCCCGCTCATCATTGCCTACACCGCCTGGTCCTATTGGGTGTTTCGCGGCAAGGTGTCCTCAGAAGGCGGTTACCATTGAGCGTGAATCCCCCGATTTTGCGTCGTCTCGTGTGGTTTGCCGCCATCTGGATTACCAGCGTCAGCGCGCTCGCCGCCGTTGCCTACCTTATCCGCGTCGCGCTTTCGCAATAAACGCTGCCTGGCCCAAAGCCTGACTTTGCCTTGCAATTCACAGATGCTATAGGGCCAGTCAGTTTCCCTTCCCGTCAATGCGAGGCGTTCATGGCTAAGATCAAAGTGGCAAATCCGGTTGTTGACCTCGACGGCGATGAGATGACCCGGATCATC
>JANNRN010000473.1:0-14971 GCA_031401375.1 Phyllobacteriaceae bacterium
TCGATGATGCCGAGCATTTCGCGGCGGCGCGGATTGCGCACCGCAAGCAGGATTTGCCCGCCAGCCCGCCCGGCGGCCTCCAGCACAGCGACCTTGTGCCCGCGCTCCGCCGCGACACGCGCGGCCTCAAGACCTGCCGGACCCGCGCCGATGATCAGCACGTTTTTGAACGGACCGCTTGATCGCGCAATCACATGCGGGATGGTCGCCTCGCGGCCCGTGGCGGCGTTATGAATGCACAGCGCCTCGTGACCTTCATAAATCCGGTCGAGGCAGTAGGTGGCGCCGACGCAGGGGCGGATGCGATGCTCTTCATTGGCCCTGATCTTGTTGATGATATGAGGATCGGCCATATGCGCCCGTGTCATGCCGACCATGTCGAGCTTGCCCGCTGCTATGGCGTGACGCGCAGTCGCGACATCCTGAATGCGCGCGGCGTGGAAGACCGGAATGCCGGCGCGCGCGCGCACCTCGCCGCTGAAATCCAGATGCGGCGCGGAGGCCATGCCCTGAATGGGAATGACCTTGGTCAGCGCAGCGTCAGTGTCGATATGGCCGCGGATGATATTGAGAAAGTCGATTTTTCCGGATGCCGCAAAAGACTTGGCAATGGAAACGCCGTCCTCTTTGCTTAATCCCTTGTCCCAGTCCTCGTCTGCCACCATGCGCAGACCGACGATGAAATCCGGGCCTACCGCGTTCCTCACCGCATCAACAACCATTCTGGAAAAGCGCATGCGGTTGTCGAGCGATCCGCCGTATTCGTCGGTGCGGTGATTGGTGGCGGGGGACCAGAAGCCGTCCATCAAATGGCCATAGGCCTCGAACTCTATCCCGTCCAAACCGGCTTCCTTCATCCGCAGCGCCGCAGAGGCGTAGTCGGTGACGATGCGCGCGATGTCCCAGTCTTCCGCCTCTTTGGGAAACGCCCGGTGCGCGGGTTCGCGCACGGGTGAGGCTGAGAGCACCGGCAGCCAGTCGCCCCTGTTCCAGCCGGTGCGCCGGCCCAAATGGGTCAACTGGATCATCACCGCCGCGCCATGTTCGTGGCAAGAGTCGGTGAGGTCCTTGAGCCAGGGAATGATCTCGTCGCGATAGGCGTGAAGGTTGCCGAAGGCGGGCGGTGAATCCTGGCTGACAATGGCAGAGCCTGCCGTCATCGTCAGCGCGATGCCGCCCTTGGCCTTTTCCAGATGATAGAGCCGGTAGCGCTCCTTCGGCATGCCGTCCTCGGAATAAGCGGGCTCATGGCTGGTCGACATCAGCCGGTTCTTGAGGCTGAGGTGTTTGAGTTGGAAAGGGGTGAGGAGCGGATCGTTCAACATGGGTCAATACCAAGCGTCCTGCATCTCACCTTTGCGCCGGTCGATGAACGCCTGCAATTCTTCATTGACGCCCTCGTCGAGCGGCGGCTGTACATATTCCTCCAGCATCTTTTTCCAGCGCTTGTTGGCGCGGAAGGCTGCGTCATGGCTGCCTGCCGCTTCCCATTTCTCGAAAGGCTCGTTGTCGGCAAGGTTGGAGTCCCAGAACGCCGTCTCATAGTTTCGCATGGTGTGGCCGCAGCCAAAGAAGTGACTGCCGGGGCCGACTTCCTCGAAGGCGGACATGGCCAGCGAATTGTCGTCGACGACGACACCGGCGAGATACGAATGCAGCGCGCCGCAGAAATCCGCATCCATCACGAATTTCTCATAGGACATCGACAACAGGCCATCGAGAAAGCCTGCCGAATGCAGGATGAAATTGGCGCCGCAATGCACGGCGGCAAGCATCGACATGGTGCCTTCGTTCATCGCGTGCGCGTCGGGCAGTTTCGACGTGGTGAAATTGCCCGAGCAGCGCAGCGGCAGGTTGAGGCGCCGCGCCAATTGGCCGATGACCATCGAACCGATGGCCGGTTCCGGCGTGCCAAAGGTGGGCGAACCGGAACGCAGCGACATCGAGGAGAGGAAATTGCCATAGATCACCGGCGCGCCGGGCCGTTCCAATTGCGTCAGCGCGCAGCCGGCCATGGTTTCGGCATGGGCTTGCGCAATCGCCCCCGCGTTGGTGACCGGACCCATGGCGCCGCCCAGAATGAACGGCACGATGACCGCCGCCTGATTGGCCCTGGCATAGGCGCGCAACACCGTCGTCATGGTGCCGTCCCAGACCAGCGGCGAGTTCACATTGACATTACCGAGGATCACGCAGTTCTGATCGGCAAAGTCGCGGCCGAAAACGATGCGCGCCATCTCGATTGAATCTTCCGCGCGGCTTTCATGCGTCACCGAGCCCATGAAGGCACGGTCGGAATAGCGCACATGCGTTGCCACCATATCGAAATGCCGCTTGTTGACCGGCACATCCACCGGCTCGCAAATGGTGCCGCCGGAGTGATGCAGTGCGGGACTAGATTGCGCCAATTTCACGAAATTGCGGAAGTCCTCAATGGTGCCGTAGCGGCGGCCCTTGTCGAGGTCCATCACGAACGGCGAACCGTAGGCGGGGGCAAACACCACGCTCTTGCCGCCGATCTCGACGCTCTTGGCGCGGTTGCGGGCGTGCTGGGTGAATTTTGCCGGCGCGGTTTTCAGGATTTCATGCAGCATGCCCGGTTCGAAGCGCACGCGCAGCCCCTCGATCCTGGCGCCCGCCTTTTTCCACAATTCCAGCGCCGCCGGATCGTCGCGGAATTCGATGCCAATTTCGGCGAGGATGCGCTCGGCGGTTTTTTCGATCTTGAGGAGGTTCTCCTCGCCCAGAATGTCATAGGCCGGGATGTTGCGCGTGATATAGGGCGGATAATTACCCACTGGCCCGCCTGCCCTTTTGTCACGACGGCTCTGGCGGCCCGCGCGTTCGCGGTGCGGGGCGGGTTCGAGGGCTGGTTCTGCAAGGGTCATGGTGCGGTTCTCTGGTCAATTCTTGTTGGCGATGGACGCTCAGCGCTGCCCCTCATCCGGCCCTATCGGACCACCTTCTCCCCGTGAGAACGGGGAGAAGGGAAGAGCCCGCGCTGGCGGTTATCCCCTTCGCCCCGCCGCTTGCGGGGAGAAGGTGCCCGAAGGGCGGATGAGGGGCAGCGCCGAGGTCAAAAATTATCGTCAGGCTCCATACTAGATTAAAATAGTTCATTCGTAACGCTGGAAAAATTCCAGCGTTTGCATAAATTGCACTTATGCGAACGCTTCGAAAACTTCTCCCCTCGGCCGGAAATCTCATCGTGTTTGAAGCTGCGGGCCGCTTGCGCAGTTTCACTTTGGCGGGGCGCGAGCTTGGCATGAGCCAGGCCGCTGTTTCCTATGCGATCCGCAACCTTGAAGACCAGTTGGGCGCGGCCCTGTTTCACCGGGCGCACCGCGCCGTAAATCTGACTGCGGCTGGCGAACGCTTTCTCGCCGATGTCACGCTCGGCCTCACGCATATCCGCAAGTCGGCGGAGGAGATTTTCAATGTGAATGACGAGGCGCATGTGACGCTGTCGGTTTCCACCGCCTTTGCCTCGATGTGGATGGTGCCGCGCCTGCAAGAGGCGCGCGATGCCTTGCCCGGCATTGACCTTCGCCTGCAAACCTCTGAGCGGGATGTGGATATTGTCGCCGAAAACCTGCCGCTCGGCATCCGCGGCGGCGATCCGCATTCCTGGCCGCGCTATGCCAGTTCGATGTTTGCGCCTGAAGAAATCATCGCCGTCGCCAGCCCCGCTTATGTCGCAAAATCCGGCAAGCCTTCCAACGTCCGCGAGCTTGCCGTTCATCATCTCATTCACCTGGAAGAGCCTTATCGCACGGCTGCGACCTGGGATGCCTGGCTCGCCAGCGCCGGCGTCGCCCTCCCTTCCAAGAACCGCAGTCTCCTCATCAACGATTATGTGCTCGTCGTGCAGGCCGCGCTGAACGGCCAGGGCGTCGCGCTCGGCTGGCGGCATCTGGTCGACGGCATGGTGGTGGAAGGCCGGCTTGTGAACATGACGGATCACCTGATGCGCACGGGCAGCGCGTTTCATGTCGTGTGGCAAAAGGACCGGGCGCTGACGGCAAATGCGGCAAAGGTCAGGAATTGGTTGATCGGGAAGGTTTGAGAACCTTCCTGAATCGCTGCACCCCCCTCTGCCCTGCCGGGCATCTCACCCCAAGGGGTGAGATTTTCAAGCTGCGCCGTTTTGCCATTTTCTGCACCGTTTCAAGAAAGGCAGCCACATTGCCACCTGAGAATCTCACCCCTTGGGGTGAGATGGCTGGCAAGCCAGAGGGGGGTGCAGCGGTGGAGGATAATTTGCTGGCAAGGAACACCCTCCCCCTCAACCCCGAATCCCTCTACACTAGCGCCATGACCATCCGACAGCTTTCCGACACGCTCATCAACCAGATTGCCGCCGGCGAGGTGATCGAGCGGCCGGCGAGCGTTGTCAAGGAACTGGTCGAGAATGCGCTGGATGCGGGGGCTTCGCGCATCGAGATTGTGACGGCGGGCGGCGGCTTGTCGCTGATCCGCGTTTGCGACGACGGATCAGGCATTGCCGAGGGCCAGTTGAAATTGGCGGTGTCGCGTCATTGCACGTCGAAACTGTCCGATGACCTCATGGATATCCGCTCGCTCGGTTTTCGCGGCGAAGCGCTGCCGTCGATCGGCTCCGTATCGCGGCTGACGATGCGCTCGCGCGCGGCGGGGGCTTCCGGTTCGTTCGAGGTGCGGCTGGAAGGCGGGCATGCGAGCGCCGTTCAGCCGGCGGCCCTGTCCAAGGGCACGTTCGTTGAGGTGCGCGATCTGTTCTTCAATACGCCGGCGCGGCTCAAGTTCATGAAGGGCGAGCGGGCGGAAGCCTCGGCGATCACCGACGTGATCAAGCGGGTGGCGATCGCGTTTGCGCAAGTCCGCTTTGAACTCTCAGGCAGTGACCGGCAGAGCCTGATCCTGCCCGCTTGTCCTGAGGGCGGCGACGGTTTGAAGCGGCGCATTGCACAGGTGATGGGCGAGGATTTTCCCGTCAATGCCCTCGAAATCGACGCGGCGCGCGAACAGGTGCGCCTCACCGGTCTTGCCGGGATTCCCTCGTTCAGCCGCGCCAATGCGCTCAACCAGTTTGCCTATGTCAATGGACGCCCGGTGCGCGACAAGCTGATCGCCGCCTCGATCCGCGCCGCCTATGCCGACGTCATGGCGCGCGACCGGCATGCGATCGTGGCGCTGTTTCTGGATCTGGAGCCGGGGCTGGTGGACGTCAATGTGCATCCGGCCAAGGCGGATGTGCGGTTTCGTGATCCCGGACTTGTGCGCGGGCTGATTATCGGTGCGATCCGCGAGAGACTGGCGGCGTCTGGCATCCGGCCGGCAACGACCGGCGCGGCGGCGATGATGGGCTCGTTTCAGCGCGGTTTTGACCCCGGAATTCGAACGGGCGGCCCTGCGCGGCCGTCAGGCTATTATGCTGCGCCCACGCAGGACTATCATGTGAACCAGTCACCGTTCCGGCCACTCGGGTTTGGGGAGGAACGTCAGGCGGCATTTGAAGCGGTGGCGCAGCCAAGTGCGGATATGCGCTTGCGGGACGAGGAGCCGTTGCCGCAGTTTCCGCTCGGCGCTGCGCGGGCGCAGGTGGCTTCCACCTATATCGTCGCCGAGACGGGTGACAGCCTTGTGCTGGTTGACCAGCATGCGGCGCATGAAAGGCTGGTCTATGAGGAGTTGAAAAAGGCGATGGGCGCCGGCAAGCTGGCTGCGCAGTTTCTGCTCATCCCGGAAATCATTGACCTGCCCGAAGACGATGCAGACCGCCTCGCTGCGCAATCTGAATTGCTTGAGCGCTTCGGGCTGCAGCTGGAGCGCTTTGGCCCGGGTGCGGTCGCGGTCAGGGCAACGCCATCGATCCTCGGCGCCACAAACGTTGGCGCTTTGGTGCGGGACCTTGCCGATGAGCTGGCGGAAAATGACAGCGCCGACGGCTTGAGGGCGCGCCTTGATCGTGTTGCCTCAACCATGGCCTGCCATGGTTCGGTGCGGGCGGGGCGGCAGTTGAAACCGGACGAGATGAACGCGCTGCTCAGGCAAATGGAGAGCGTGCCGGGTTCGGGAACCTGCAATCATGGACGGCCGACCTTTATCGAACTCAAGCTTTCCGATATAGAGCGGCTTTTCGGGCGCAAATGATGACAGGATCTGGCAAATGAACCGATTTGAATCGTCTGGTTCGGGTGAAGCGCGCGTGCGCTATCTCGATGCGGATTTTCAGGTTCTCTCGGTCGGCAATTATGTCACCTGCGCCGTGACCGGCATACGGATTCCGCTCGACGAGCTCAAATACTGGAGCGTCGACCGGCAAGAGCCCTACGTGGACGCGCAAGCCTCTGTGGCGCGCGAGGCCGAGTTTGACTCGCGATTCCGGCGGGGCGTGCTGAAGGTTTAGAGCGCTATGGCGAAAGCAGCGCCTCGAGTTTGTCGAGGCAGCCGCCCCAGCCCTGAAGATGCATGTCGCGCAGCGCGTCACTGTCGAAGCGCTCATGTTTCAGAACAAGTTCGGTGCCCAGCGGATGCTCGCGGAAATTGACCGTCACCAGCGTTGCCGTGCCGGGCAGGCCGCTGACGCTCCAGGAATAGATCAACTGCTCCGGTGCGCGGATGCTTTCAAAAAAACCCGAAATCCAGGTGATCGATCCATCCGCCTCAAGATTGGCTATGCGATACTCTCCGCCGACACGCAGATCCACATGCGCTTCAGGACACGAGACATGGCCGGGACCCCACCACTTTTTCAAGAGTTCCGGCGTGGTCCACGCGGCAAAGACGCGGGCGCGCGGCGCTTTGACGATGCGGGTGGTGCTCAGACTTGGCGCGATCATGGATTATTCCTGTTCTGTCTCGACAAATTCCGCGAAACTGTCGAGCTTTCCTTTCCAGAATTCCTCGTAGAGGCTGAGCCATTCTTCGGCAGTGGCCATGGGTGTGGCCTCGAGCGCGCAGGTATGGACCCTGCCCGTCACCGTCCGCTTGACCAAACCGGCCGCCTCCAGCACCTGCAAGTGTTTGGAAACTGCATTGAGCGACATGCCGAACGGCTCGGCCAGCGATGTTACTTTTTCAGCGCCCTTAGCCAAACGCCGCAACAGCGCACGCCGGGTCCGATTGGCCAGCGCCTGAAAGACCATGTCGAGCCGGTCGTCCGGCAATGCGGGGGCGTTCATTGATCACTCCAACATTATTCAACCATATGGTTGACATACTTTTTGGCATCCGGCAAGGACTAGTTATTCAACTATACGGTTGATTATTCAAGCCAACGGGAGAGAAAAATGGCCATTCATCAGGAAATCACCATCGCCGCCCCGCCGTCCAAGGTCTATGACGCGCTGACAAATTCAAAGGCCTTCGCCAAAATGACTGGCGGCAAGAAGGCGGAAATCGCCACTGAGGCGGGTGGACAGTTCAGCATGTTCGATGGCGCGAACACCGGGCGCCATGTCGAACTTGTCCCCGGCAAACGCGTCGTGCAGGCATGGCGGTCGCAGGCCTGGCCGGAGGGTGTGTACTCCATCGTGAGGTTCGAACTTTCACCAGATGGCGGCAAGACCCATCTGGTTTTTGATCAGTCAGGCTATCCGGATGCGGCGCATGACATGCTGTCGGGCGGCTGGCACAAGATGTATTGGGAGCCAATGGCGCACATGCTCGCGGGCTGAGTTTGCCGCAAGATTGGCGACCCCGTTCTTAACCATTTCTTAACTTTCCCGGCCCGGCTTGTTTCGGCACAGGCGCAATTGCCGTACTCTCAGGCCTTCGAAAGGGCGGAAACATGGGCGGGCACAGGATTATCCGGCTGGACGGGCTGCGGTTTATCGCAGCGATGATGGTGGTGTTTTTCCACTATGCATTTCGCGGCGAGGCGGCGGGGGTTACGCCTGCGCTTGATCTGCCGGAATGGCTCAGCGGAACGGCAAGTTACGGCTTTTTCGGCGTCAATCTGTTCTTCATGATCTCGGGCTTCGTCATCGCCTACTCGGCGGAAGGGCGCACGCCCTTGGACTTTGGCATTTCCCGCGCGGCACGGCTGTATCCGTCCTATGTTGCGGCGATGACGCTGACATTTGTGGTGACGCTTCTCTTTGGCGCGCCGGTGTTCACGACAGATGCCGTACACTACCTTGCCAATCTCACCATGCTAGCGCCCGCTTTCGGCGAGACGCTGATGGACGGCGCCTATTGGTCGATCGTGCTTGAGATCATCTTTTATTGCTGGGTGTTCGTGTTTCTGGCGAGCGGGCATTTCCGCCGCGACTGCGAGCGCATCATCCTGATCTGGCTGACGATCGCGCTCTACAACGAGTTTTTTTTCGAGGTAAAGGTCCTCAGGTTCCTGTTGCTCACAGAGTTTGCCGGGTTTTTCGCGGCAGGCATCCTGATATTTCGCTGGCGCGCAGGTCTTGCCGGCGCCGGCACGGCAGCGCTGCTCTTGCTCAGTCTGGCGGTATCGCTTGTCACGACGAGCAACGGCTTGGCAGTGATCGAAGCCAATTACCAAACTGACTATCCGGACCTGTTGGTCTCAGCAATGGTGATCGCGCTTTATGGGGTGTTTTTGGCGTCAACCAGCGACACGCCAACACTTGTTCCGGCGCGGTACATCGCAGCCGCCGGCACAATCACTTATCCGCTCTATCTCATCCACCAGCATGCCGGTTATATTGCGCTGAAACAGTTCAAGGGCGTGGTAGGCGATGGCGTCCTCATCACCTTGGTCATTGCCGCGATGTTGCTGGCGGCCATCCTCATAAGGATTGTTGTCGACCGGCCGCTGGTGCCGCTCTTCAAACGCGGTCTGAAATGGCTCGCCGCAAACCTTGTCCGCGCCATGCCAGGGCTTGGCCTTTACCTTACGCGCGCAGCCGGTAGTGATCGATTGTCGCCTGGATAAGCTGAGCCGGTGTGCTCTCCTCGTCGAATTTCAGTTCAACCTGAAAAACCAGCGTTGAGTCCGCCATTTTCCGCGCTGTCGCCGAACCGTGCAGAAAGCGCACCGCATCCTTTTCGGTGGTCACCAATTCAAGATCGCCGGCCTTCGCGGTCTGCATCAGTTCCTGCATGTCCTCATCTGAATATTGATAATGATCGGGAAAGCTGCGGGTAAGGGAAAGCCACGCGCCTGAAGCTTGCAGGGTGTCGAAGAACTTGTCGGGATCGGCAATGCCGGCAAAGGCGAGGAACCGCCTGCCCTTGATCGCCGCGCTGTCTTCCCACTCGATATCCGCCTGGAATATCGGCTTGGCGGCACGGGCGGCGGCGCGCACGACCGTTTCAGTGTTCTGCGAATTTCCGATCACAAGCAAAGCATCGACTTTGCGCATTTGCGCCACAAGGGGCGCGCGCATCGGCCCGGCTGGAATGACGTGACCATTGCCAATTCCCCGGCGGGAATCAATGACGATCAGATTGCAGTCGGCGTGAAGACGCGAACTCTGAAATCCGTCATCCATAATGAGAAAATCGCAACCGTGCCGTTTCAGCAACCGGGCCCCGGCGGGCCGGTCACGCGCAACACAAACAGGAGCGTGCCAGGACAGCAGCAGCGGCTCATCGCCAACGTTGCGCGCACTGTCATTTTGATTGTTGACGAGATGCGGACCTTTTTCCGAGCCGCCATAACCGCGGGTCAGTATTCCCGGCTTCAGCCCCATCGCTTCTGCCTGTTTGGTCATGGCGATGACCGTCGGGGTTTTTCCGCCGCCTCCAACAGTGAGATTGCCGACACACATCACCGGCAAATCAATGCGGGGCGGGGTGGCGCGCAAAAGACGGCGTTCGGCGACATAGCCGTAAACCGCGGCGAACGGCGTCAGCATCCATGCCCGCCAGTCAGCCGCTTCCCACCAGAAAGGAGGTGCTTCACTTGTCATATCGGGAACCCTGCCGCGGTCTGTCCAGCCTGGCCTTTACAATCAAAGGCTGAACATAAGGTTCCAAGTGCACGAGTGTTCTGGACAGAGCGCCGCCCATGTCGTCGAGAGCGACCCGGGCGGCGGCGATCATGTCCCGCCGCGCCGCGGGATTGTTGAGAAGAAAATTGACGCTGCCGGCCAGCGTTTCGGTATCCTTGACGAGTTTTGCGGCGCCATTCATCACAAGATGCCGGTAGGCCTCGCGGAAGTTCTGGACATTTTCGCCGGCCAGCACTGCCGTTCCAAGAGCCGCCGGTTCAAGCGGGTTCTGCCCACCCTCCGCAGTGAGTGACCTTCCGACAAACGCGATCTCCGTCAGTCTCAGGTAAAGGCCCATTTCGCCAATGGTGTCACCAAGATAGACTGCCGTGTCCGGCTCGATAACCTCGCCGAGGCTGCGCCGCGCCACCTTCAGGCCCATGGCTCTGATTTCATCGGCGATCTGGCTTGCGCGATCGGGATGGCGCGGCACAATGATGGTGAGGAGGTTCTTGTGACGCCGCGACAGCATGGCATGAACATCGGCGGCAATCTTCTCTTCGCCGTCATGGGTGGATATCGCAGCCCAGGTCTTGCGCTTGCCGACCCATGAAAGCAGGCGTTCAACTTCCTGCTCGTCCGCCGGGGGCGGCGCCGTATCGACTTTCAGATTGCCGGACACGACGACCGGACGCGCGCCAAGTTCGCGAAAGCGGTACGCGTCAAGCTCGGACTGCGCGATGACAAGAGCGAGATTTTCAAAAAGCGCCTCGGCCAGGTAGGTTCGTTTTTTCCAGGAGGCGAAGGAACGATCCGAAAGCCGGCCATTGACCAGAACCTGCGGCACGCGCCGCACGCCGAGTTCCATCATGGTCATCGGCCAAATTTCGGACTCGGCAATCAGGGCAAGATCCGGCTTCCAATGCGTCAGGAACCGGCTTACCGCAGGCTTCAGATCGAGCGGGACGTATTGATGGATGACGTTTGATTGAAGGCGCTCGGCGGCAAGTCTGGCCGAGGTGACTGTGCCGGTGGTGAGCACAACCGAGATCGACAGCGAGCTCAAATACTCAAGCAGCGGGATTACTGCCGAGGTTTCGCCGACACTGGCGGCGTGGATCCAGACAAGCGGACCGGCTGGCCGGGCGATGGTGCTGCGCCCGTATCGTTCGCCCTTTCGTGCCCGCTCCTCCTTGCCCCGGCTCGTTCTTACCGCAAGATACCCGCCGATGGCCGGGTAGGCGAGCGCCCCGCCCCAACGGTAGATCGACAGCAAGGCCCGGGCCCATTTCTCGCTCATGGCTTGACGCCCACCATTGCATAAGCCCGATCAGTCGCGTCATTCAGACGCGAAGTCAATTCTTGTCTGGCCTGCAGCATGGCCGCTTCGTCCGCATCCGCTGGAACGTGAACCGGTTCGCCGGTCACGGCGACCGCCCTGCCAAACGGCAAGTTGATCCGCATCCTGTCCCAGCTGCTGGCAACCGTCACGCCGCGCGACGTTGCGTAGGCCGCCGGCAGGATCGGACGTCCGGAAATCTTTGAAAGCAATACAATTCCCGCGCCAGCCTGGCGTGGCGTGCTCTTTGAAATGTCAGCGATCATGACCACAGACTTACCCTGATCCAGCGCTCGTTTCAAACGGATCAGGGCCTGCGCCCCGCCCTTTCCGGTATCGTGACGCAACAGCCGCCCGCCCGATCCCCTCACTACTTCAATGCCCAATTGCTCCGCGATCCTGGCATTCAGTTCCGCATCGCTGCTGCGGGAAAACAAGGCGATGAAGGGGGTGCCCTTGGGCGCTGCGAAAGACGCCATCAAGTGCTGCCCGTGCCAGAGCGCAATGATGGAAGGGCTGCTGCGAAGAATCGCCTGGCGGGTCAATTCCGAGCCGGGAAGCTGCGGATTGGTGAGATTGATGAAGCGAAGCAACCACGCGGCGGCGCCTGCCAACAAGCTCGAAAGCCATGGCAGTCTGCGCAAGAAATGTCTGAAACGACGCCATAGCCGACGCATGCAACTGTACTTCCGTATTGGTTCGCGCCGGATGCCCGGTTCGGACCGAAACTCGAATCACCCAAGCTGATATTCTCGCCTTGCCGTCCGCCAAGTGATGTGCGGCCGGCTACTTCTCTGCCTTTTCTTCCGGCGGCTCGAGCATGCGATGAAGATGCACGATAAAATAGCGCATATGCGCGTTGTCCACCGTCTGTTGCGCCTTGGCTTTCCATGCAAGGGCCGCCGACGCGTAATCGGGGAAGATGCCGACAATGTCGAGCTCGTCCAGATTGCGGAACTCATGACCCTTCAGTGAAGCCAGCTCACCACCGAATACCAGATGCAAAAGCTGTTTGGCTTGTGTGTCTGCGTTCATGCACGTCTCCAAGCGAGCTCAATTGAATCGGGCCGTTCCCTACTACAGGCCGGCGGCGGCGACAACGTTCAACAATTCCCCGGTCAGTTCCGGCCTTCCCGCCACGAGTACGCCATGGACCGGATTGCTGGTCGCCAGCAAGGGATGACTGCCATCGGGGCGCAGCAGCGCTGCTCCGGCCTCGCTCAGGATAAGGTCGGATGCCGCCAGATCCCAGTCATGCGAATTTTGCCGGACGATGGCGCCGTGGATTTTTCCGGTGGCAATTATCGCCAAACGGTAGGCCAGCGAAGGCAGGTGCGGAACCGTGCGAAACTCGCGTGTCCAAAAGGGCGCTAGTCGTGCGGTCAAGGATTTGGGGATGGAAAGGACCAATTCACCGGCGCTCGCCGCGGTTTGAAGGCGGGCGCCATTCATGAATGCGCCCTGCCCCTTGACCGCCCAGTACACTTCCGCCCGTGCGGGGCAAACAAGAATGCCGGCCACGGGCCGGTTCTCCTCGACCACAGCGACTGACACACACCAGATTTCTCCGCCCTCCATGAAGGAGCGGGTGCCATCGATCGGATCGACAACAAAGGTCCGGCGCTTTGAGAGCCGCAATGGGTTGTCTTCGCTCTCTTCGCTCAGCCAGCCATAGTCAGGCCGCGCGGCGCACAGCGTCTCCTTGAGAAAGCGATCAACCTCGGTGTCCGCGTCGGTGACCGGCGAGAACCCTGCCTTCCACGAGATCTGAAGTTTCTTGCGAAAGAAACGCATGGCGATTTCGCCCGCCTCAAGCGCCGCCGATGTCAGGAGCTCAAGGTCTTCTGCAAAGTCCGGGAGCTCAGTCACCGGCAAGCATCATCCCGGTGATCGCCATGGTGGGAGCGGCGGTGCCGAAAGTGCGGTCCAGATCATTGGCAAGGATCATGTTCATGAACATGTCCTTGAGGTTTCCGGCGATGGTCACCTGCGACACGGGATAGGTCAGTTCACCGTTCTCGATCCGGAACCCGGACGCGCCGCGGCTGTATTCGCCGGTGACCATGTTCACGCCCTGGCCAATGACCTCGGTCACATAAAACCCGTTTGCGATAGTCTTGATCAGCTCGTCAGGGCTCATTTGGCCGGGCTCGATTGCAAAGTTGGTCGACGATGGCGTCACCTGTGACCCCGATCTCGCGCCGCGCCCGTTGGTTTCAAGACCGAGTTCTCTGGCCGTCGCGGTGGACAGGGTCCACGCATTCAGCACGCCGTCCTCGACAAATGTCATGGCGCTGCCTTCAATTCCTTCGCCATCAAAGGGCCTCGACGCGGAACCGCGCGGCTTCAACGGATCGTCGGTTACCCTTATGCCCGCCGCGAGCACACTTTGGCCCATCCTGTCTTTCAAGAAGCTGGTTTTCCTCGCTACAGCGGCGCCGTTGATCGCTCCGGCCAGATGACCCGCCATGCCCCGGGCGACCCGCGGGTCAAGAACAATATCAACGGGACCGGTCTTTGCCTTGCGCGGGGCGATCTTGCGGACCGCCCGCTCGGCGGCTTTCAATCCGATTGCGGCCGGGTCCTCAAGTTCGTCGTAGTGGATGCGCGAGGAGAACTCATAATCCCGTTCCATGCCGGTGCCTTCGCCGGCAATGACCGAAATGCCCCTGCCAAAGCGCGAGGCGACGTAGTGACCGGCAAAGCCGCCGGATGTGACGAGCACGAGCCCGCCGAACCCGGCGCTTGCAGAGCTTCCTCCCGAGTTCGTTATCCCCTTGACGGAAAGCGCCGCCTCTTCCTGGGCAAGCGCAACGCGGGTGAGTTGCGCGGAAGAAATTTCAACAGGATCAAACAAATCGAGATCACGCGGCGACTTTGCCAGTTTGTCCCGGTCCGCCAACGACTGAAACGGATCCTCCGGCGCGACCTTCGCCATGGCGACGGCGCGGGCGGCAAGCGTATCGGGATCGGAGCCGGCGCTGGCTGAAATGCTGGCAATGCGCTTGCCCACAAACACACGCAGCGAAAAATCATCGCTCTCGGAGGCTTCGGTGTTCTCAACCTTGCCGAGCCGGACGGAAACGCTCAATGACCTTGAGCGCACAACGACGGCATCGGCCGCATCAGCGCCTTCGCGTTTGGCGGCAACGACGAGCCGGGCTGCGAAATCGAGAAGCTCTTGCGAGTTGCGTGGATCATTCATTTCAATGTTTATACCCGAGAAGGCTTGGAATTGATGGCGTATCGCTTAGAGTCTGTTCAAGAATTCAATGTCGAGAGTCAGTTGGTGCGGTTTTATGAGCACCCGAGCGGAGCGAACTCATGTTCGTGAGCACCGGAGGCGGAAGAAAATTGCATCAGATGGCCGCGAGATTGAATTATGGGACAGACACTTAGATAGGTCGATTGCCGCGCTTGCCTATAGGGGGCAAGGATGACGCTGGCAAGCAAGGAAAATCCAGTTGGCGCCGCAAGAGACTGCCAAATTCGTCACCGGTTCAACCATGCGGCACGTGCTGACCATGACCGGTACGGCGTCGATCGGCTTGATGTCGATATTTCTCGTCGATGCGCTCAATCTTCTTTACATTTCAGTGCTGGGTGAAGAAGAACTCGCCGCCGCGATCGGGTATTCGGGAACGCTGATGTTCTTTCTCACCTCGGTCGCCATCGGGCTTTCGATTGCCACAACGGCGCAAGTCTCACGCTGTCTGGGGCGTGGTGACAAAGCCATGGCGGC
>JANNRN010000474.1:0-10250 GCA_031401375.1 Phyllobacteriaceae bacterium
GGTTCGTCCTTGACCATGCCCAGCGAGGAATCATAATCGCCGCACATGCCTGAATCGGTCATATAGCCGGTGCCGTTCGCCAGGACCTGATGGTCAGCCGTCGGCTGATGCGTATGGGTGCCGACCACCAGAGAAGCGCGGCCATCGACAAAATGGCCAAAACACATTTTCTCCGAAGTTGCCTCGGCGTGAAAATCGAAAATCACGGCATCGGCCTGTTCGCCCAATGGACAGGCCTCCAGGATTTTTTCGCCGCATTGAAACGGATCATCAAGTTCCGGATGCATGAAAATGCGGCCCATGATATTGGCGACCAGAACCCGCGCGCCATTTCTTGCCATGTAAAGACTTGAACCGCGGCCAGGCGTGCCTGCCGGATAGTTCGCCGGGCGCAGGAATCGCTCATGGCGCGGTGCGAACTCCAGAGCCTCACGCTGATCCCAGACATGATTGCCCGTGGTCACCACATCCGCACCGGCATTGATGGTTTCCAGATGGATATCCTCGGTAATGCCAAATCCGCCGGCGGCGTTTTCGCCATTGACCACGACGAAGTCCAGTTTGAAATCGGAAATCAGGCCCGGCAGTTGCTGCCAGACCGCAGTTCGGCCCGACCGGCCCACCATGTCACCCAAAAACAGAAAACGCATGCCGCCTATTTGTCGTGAAACACGGCCCTCCGCAAGCCGCTTTCGGCAGGGATGGCCCAGAGCCCAAGTCATCGCCAACGCAACGCCTCGGATCTGCAGCCGTCTCAAGAAGGGGCCATGACACCCATGCGATTGCCCGTTTGTCATTGCCTGTGTTAGTGTTTTGGCACCCTGCCATCCGAGAAAACCCGAAGGCTCAAGCCCATGACGAAAAGCATCTTCGCTACCGCAGGCAAGTGGATATCCGGCCTCGCAATTGCGCTGGCCGCACTTGCCTTGATGCTGCCGGCGCAGGCGGTGACGCGTCAGCCCGTTGCAGCGGAAAAGGCAATGGTCGTAACGTCCCAGCATTTGGCGACCGATGTTGGCGTGCAGATATTGCGGGACGGCGGCAACGCCGTCGATGCAGCCGTGGCGGTCGGCTACGCGTTGGCGGTCACCAATCCCTGTTGCGGCAATATCGGCGGCGGCGGCTTTGCCACGCTTCATCTTGCCGACGGACGCGATCTGTTTGTCAACTTCCGCGAAAAGGCCCCGCTTGCCGCCACCCAGACCATGTATCTCGACGCCAGCGGCGAAGTTGTTCCCGGTCTCAGCCTGAAGGGCTATCTCGCTGCCGCTGTGCCCGGGTCGGTTCTCGGCCTCGATACGATGCTCCAGAAATATGGCAGCCTGCCGCGCGAAAAAGTCATGGCGCCCGCCATTGCGCTGGCCAATGAAGGCTTTGTTCTCACCAAGGGCGATGTCGATATTTTGATGACAGCGACCAAGCCGTTTGCGGAACAAGCAAATGTCGCGGCGATTTTCCTTAACGCCGGACGGCCTTTCAAAGTCGGCGAACGTCTTGTTCAAAAGGACCTTGCCAACACGTTGTCGCTCATTTCAAAAAATGGACCGGACGCCTTCTACAAGGGCGCCATCGCCGATGAAGTTGTAGCGGCGAGCGCGGCTCATGGCGGTATTCTGTCGAAAAAGGATTTCAACGACTACACCGTGACCGAGCCCATGCCGGTGCGTTGCAACTATCGGGGCTATGAACTCATCTCGGCGCCGCCGCCGAGCTCCGGCGGTACAGCGATTTGCCAGATTCTCAATATTGTCGAGGGCTATCCGATCGCCGAACTCGGCTTTCATTCAGCGGCCAGTGTCCACTTCATGGTGGAGGCGATGCGCCACACGTTTGTGGATCGGAATTTTCAACTCGGCGATCCTGAATTTGTGAAGAATCCGCTGGATCGCCTGTTGTCCGAAAGTTACGCCGCAGAAATCAGAACAAAGATCGATCCGGCCAAAGCGTCGGCGTCCAAGGACGTGCAGCCTGGCATTGCCCCGCATGAGGGCGCTGAAACCACGCATTATTCGATTGTCGATGCGGCCGGCAACGCCGTCTCCGTCACCTACACAATCAACGGGTGGTTCGGCGCGAAAGTCATCGCGGGAAACACCGGGTTCTTCCTGAATGACGAAATGGACGATTTCACCGTGAAGCCTGGCGTGCCAAATCTGTTCGGCCTGGTTCAGGGCAAGACCAACGGCATCGCGCCCGGCAAACGGCCATTAAGTTCGATGAGCCCGACCATCGTCACCAAGGATGGCAAGACGTTTATGGTTTTGGGAAGTCCCGGCGGCTCGCGGATCATCACAATCGTGCTTCAGACCATTTTGAATGTCGTTGACCACGGCATGAACATTCAGGAGGCGGTGGACGCTCCGCGCATCCATCATCAATGGCTGCCGGACCAGATCACGGCTGAACCCTTTGCGCTGTCGCCCGATACCGCGAAAATCCTGAGAGACATGGGATACAAAATCGTCGAGGAAGTGCCATGGGGCGCCGCCGAGGCGATTCTGATCGGTCCTCAAGTGGACGAAACGGCCGCCGCACCCGCTTCGAGTAACGACGCGATGGCGCTGAGCAAGCCAGTTCCCGGCAGGCTGTATGGCGCACATGACAGCCGCAGACCTGCGGGTTCCGCATCTGGTTTCTAGAGCATTTCCGCTTTTGACGGAATCGTCAAAAGCAAAGGACAATGCGGCAAATCAAGGACTTAGAGCAAAGTGGCGGTTCCGTGAAACGCCACTTTGCTCTAGAAATCGTCCTTGCCGGCAAGCTGCTCAATGATCGGGCATTGCGACTGGGAATCCCCTTTGCACTTGCCTACCAAATTCCGCAAGGTCGTGCGAAGCTGCATGAGTGCGTCGATCTTTTGATCTATTTCATCCAGCTTGGCACAGGCAACTTCTTTGACGTCATGGCTGGCGCGGTCCTGATCCTTGTGGAGAGCAAGCAGCTGCCGACATTCATCCAGCGAAAAACCAAGGTTTCTTGCGCGTTGAAGAAATTGCAGCCGTTCCACGTCTGTCAAACAATAGAACCGGTAACCGTTCTCTGAGCGGTCCGGCTTCAGCAGTCCGATTTCCTCGTAATAGCGAATCGTCTTGGACGGCAGGCCGGAAAGTTCCGCCGCTTCACCAATATTCATTCGGCACTCCAAATCAAACCTTGACCTTCCAGTGACTGGAAGGATTAGTGAAGGTTCCAGAAGAAGTCCAGCGACCGCACAGGAGGACAAGATGTCCAACCACCACCCCCATTCAACGCCTGCAGATGAAGGCGGTGCGGTCAAGGTGAAGGATCCCGTCTGCGGGATGAGCGTCAACCCTGAGACCAGCGCCCACAACGCGGAGCATGCCGGAAATTCTTACTATTTTTGTTCAGCGGGATGCCGGACTAAGTTCCTTGCCAACCCCGCCAGTTATCTGACGCCAAAGCCTGCCTTCGCGGCGCAGGCAGTTGACAAAAGTGTCGAATATACCTGCCCGATGCACCCTGAAATTCGCCAGATGGGGCCGGGATCGTGCCCCATTTGCGGCATGGCCCTGGAGCCGGTTGTGGCAACGGCGCAAACCGGGTCCAGCCACGAACTTGCCGGCATGACCCGGCGTTTCTGGATCGGCCTGGCGCTGACGCTTCCAGTGTTTGCTCTCGAAATGGGTGGGCATGTCACCGGTCTGATGATGATGATGACGAGGCAGAGCTCAAACTTCGTTCAACTGGCATTCGCGACCCCGGTTGTTCTTTGGGCCGGATGGCCGTTTTTTGTGCGCGGCTGGCAGTCATTGGTCACCCGGAATTTGAACATGTTCACGCTGATCGGCCTCGGCATCGGCGTGGCTTGGGCCTACAGTGTGATCGCCACCCTCATGCCTGACGTTTTTCCACCGGCGTTCAGACAAGAGGACGGTTCGGTGGCCGTCTATTTCGAGGCGGCAGCCGTCATCACCGTCCTGGTTCTGTTGGGCCAGGTTTTGGAGCTGCGCGCAAGGGACCAGACCTCCGGAGCGATCAAGGCGCTCTTGAACCTTGCGCCAAAGACGACACGGCGCGTCCAGCCGGATAATTCGGACGAAGAAATCAGCCTCGAGGATGTTGCAATTGGCGATCTCTTGCGCGTGCGGCCGGGTGAAAAGGTGCCCGTCGATGGTGTGCTTGTTGAAGGCGATGTCTCAATCGATGAATCCATGGTCACGGGCGAATCCCTGCCCGTGTCCAAGAGCGCCGGCGCCCGTGTCATTGCCGGCACGCTCAACAGTTCAGGCAGCTTCGTCATGCGGGCCGACATGATCGGCAAGGACACGCTGCTGGCGCGCATTGTGCAGATGGTGGCAGATGCCCAGCGCAGCCGGGCGCCCATTCAGCGCCTCGCCGACAAAGTTGCTGGATGGTTTGTGCCCGCCGTCATCGCCGTGTCCGTTTTGGCCTTTGCTGCGTGGTCAATCTGGGGCCCGGAACCGCGCTTTGCCTATGCGTTGGTCGCGGCTGTCGCAGTCCTCATCATTGCCTGTCCGTGTGCCTTGGGCCTGGCGACCCCCATGTCGATCATGGTTGGCGTTGGAAGAGGCGCGCAAATGGGTCTTCTTGTCAGGGACGCCGAAGCGCTCGAGCGTTTGGAAAAAATTGATACGCTTATCGTCGACAAGACCGGAACGCTGACTGAGGGAAAGCCCATCGTCACCGAGATCAGGACGGCCGGAGGTTTCCAGAGCGATGACGTTCTGCGCCTTGCGGCAAGTGTCGAACAATCAAGTGAACATCCGCTCGCCGCTGCAATCGTGGCGGCGGCGAAAGGCAAATCCCTGCCGCTGTCACCCGTCACCGCGTTCAACGCTCCCACCGGCAAGGGCGCGGCCGGAACCGTCGAGGGCAAGCGCGTCGCCTTGGGCAGCGCGGCGTTTCTCAAGGAGTTGGATGTCGATACAGCCTCACTTGGAAAGATTGCCGATGAATTGCGCCAACAAGGGGCATCCGCCTTTTTCATGGCCATTGACGGCAAACCTGCCGCAACATTTGCAATCGCCGATCCCATCAAGTCCACAACGGCATCCGCATTGGCGTCGCTGAAAGCGGCAGGCATACGTGTCATCATGCTGACCGGCGACAATGAGATCACCGCAAACGTCATTGGCCGCCGCCTCGGCATCGATGAGGTGAGGGCCAATGTGCTTCCCGATGAGAAAGCCGGAGTGGTGGACAAATTGCGGAAGGAAGGCCGCGTCGTCGCGATGGCAGGCGACGGCGTCAACGATGCACCCGCCCTGGCAGCCGCCGATGTGGGCATCGCCATGGGAACGGGGACCGATGTCGCCATCGAAAGCGCCGGCGTCACCCTTCTCAAAGGTGATCTGACCGGCATTTTGAAGGCGCGAAACCTCTCCACCGCAGTCATGCAAAACATTCGCCAGAACCTGTTCTTCGCCTTTGTCTATAATGCTGCGGGCGTGCCGATAGCGGCTGGTCTGTTGTACCCGTTCTTTGGCATTTTGCTGTCTCCGGTGATCGCGGCGGCAGCCATGTCGCTGAGTTCCGTCAGCGTGATCGGAAACGCTCTGCGTCTTCGATACTCAAAGCTGGACTGACATTTGAAGCGCCGGAAAAGGGATAGGGCAGGTTCGCGATCGGCCCGGACAATTTGGCTTCCCCGCTTGTTCAAATCAATCATGGTGTGATGGGAAATCGCCGCAGGCCGCTTTCCGTGAGGATGGCGTCGAGCAACACGTCATGGGCTTCATCCGGCACTTCGCCGACCTCCTGGCAATCAAAGGCGATGCCGATGATCTGCGGCTTCCTGCTTTTTGACACCAGCCGCGCTATGGCGCGGTCATAATAACCGGCGCCGTAGCCGATCCGGTGACCGCGTTTGTCAAACGCAGCCATCGGAACCAGCATCAGGTCCGGTTCAAGCACTTCCGCCTCGGGGCCGGGACCGTGCGTGCCGAATCCCATGTCGATCAGCTCGGCGCCGCGCACCAATTCGCGGAAAACAATCGTCGTCTTGTCAAGAATGGCCGGCAGCGCCAGCCTCGAACCCCTGTCACGCAAAGCATACATCAACGGCCTGACATCGACCTCTGAACGCATCGGCCAGAACCCAGATGCAATTTCAGCAGACAAGTCACCGGCAACTTCCGCCATGCCGAGGCTGGCCTCAATCCTGAACTCAGGGCCAAGCGCATCCCGCCGCACCAAGGCGTCAAGTCGAAGCTGCTTTTTCAGGGATTTTCTATGGGGCAAGATATAAACCAAAGGAGAGGCGAACGGTCCACCCAACCGGTGAAGTGGTCGATCCCGGGTGCCTACAAAGTAGGTGGGCGCCATATGCTTCAGCCCACGGGCCGAAACAGGGACAGCTCCCTAGGAGATCGATAAGGCCCCGGGGATATGTTACTTCTGCCGGGAAGCGCAGACCGTCCAAGCACAATATAGGCCGATCCCGACGCATTCGCCAGTTATAACTTTTGCCGGCGACGCCTGTCAGGCCATTCCGAGTGCGTTCTTGTACAAGTCGAGGATCGTCTCCTCCTCCTGACGCTCGGCCTGGTCTTTTTTGCGCAAGCGAATGATGGTTCGCACCGCTTTGGTGTCAAATCCCGTGCCTTTCAGCTCGGCATAGACTTCCTTGATGTCCTCGGCGACCGTCTTCTTGTCTTCTTCCAACCGTTCGATCCGTTCGACAAACGCGCGCAATTGCCCCGCCGCCACGGTTTGTCCGCTCTCACCCATCACTTCATCGGCCATCGCCTGATCTCCCTGAAACCCCGAAACAGGCGACTCACAACCCGCCCTCAAGGCCGCTTCGATGCCTTAGCCGGGCAAGAGGGTCAAGCCTTGGTCCTGCTGCCAAAATGCTGAATGTCGTGAATTTCCGGACGCTGGTTGATTGTTAAGAGCATCGGCGCCAGCCTCGCCGCCCAATTCGCAATGCCTTCTGGATCGCTGACAAGGTCTTGCCGCACTTCAATAAGTGCATGGGCAATCCCCTCATGCGAACACAGCTCGTTGAGTGTGTCGCCGTGCAGGGCCCCATCATAGGGCTCGTTGTCGCCAACATCGAGCATCGGATCGGCCCGCAGCATCTCGATGAGCGGATGTGCAACGCGCGGATCCTGATCCCACAGCACCCCTACATGCCATGGACGCTTCCGTCCTGACATGACTGGCGTGAACGAATGCAGTGATATCACCATGGGCGGACCGCCCCCCGCGTCGCTCATGCCGCGAATGCTGGCGCGCACCGCCGAGCGGAACGGCCGAAAAAAATGTGTCAGTCGGTAAGACCGTTCTTCGTCCGGCAAAGGATAGTTGCCGGAAATGACGGCGCCGTCATAGAGCTGACGCACCAGTGTCGGGTCATCCTCGCCGCGATTGGGATCGATCAGCAGCCGGGAAAACCGCGCCATCACAGCCGGGCAGCCCAATTCGCCCGAGATTTTCCGGGTCAGTCCTTCAACACCGATGTCATAGGCAATATGCCGGTCAAACTCTTCTTCCGGCAGGCCCAGAGTGCCATATTCAGGCGGCAGCAACCGCATCGCGTGATCGGCAATGATCAAAAGCCCGCAGGCCGGATCGCCCTCTACAAGTTCGACGGGTTGGAATGCGGTTCGGTTCATGAAAGCTTGACGGGACATGTCCTGAGCGGTTCGGCGAGGCATTGTCACGGAAAACGGCAGGAGGCAAGCCGGGGGTTTGAAAATTGCCTGTTGACCGGCGTCCCGCCTTTCCAAATCGGTTGGAAGATGCGTTGACATGAACGGTGAACTTCACGAAAAGGGTCCAAAACCAAATTCCAGTTGCGGAACAGAACACTCAGGCACAGGGCGGATCCATGAACTTGCGGAACACGCGATCTTTCCGTCGCATGCTTCTTCCCGTTCTTGCGGTTGCGGCCACTTTCTTGTTCGGGTCGGCAGACCCCTCACACGCCGATTTCAGGGTGTGCAACGCCACCCAGTCGCTCGTTGGCGTGGCGATCGGCTACCGCGCAAAGTCCGGATGGATCACGGAAGGCTGGTGGATCGTCAACGGCTCCTCGTGCAAGACGCTGGTAGAGGGGCCGCTTTCGTCGCGATACTATTATCTTTTCGCGGAAGACGCAGAGCGGGGCGCACTTTGGGAGGGCCCTGTCAAGATGTGCATTGCCGAAAAGGAATTCAAAATCGCAGGCATAAGTGATTGCTTCGCCAGGGGTTATCAACGTGCCGGTTTTCAGGAATATGACACCGGCCAGCAGTCAAGCTGGATGGTGCAGCTGACGGACTCACCGCAATCGGGCGCGCCACAGACCGGCGCCCCTTCAACAGGCGCGGTTATCGCGCCGGAGACAACCAATCCATGAGACGCAACCGCAAGGTCAAGATTCTCGCCACCATCGGACCTGCATCGTCGGATCCGGTGATGATCCGCAAACTTTTCGAGGCCGGCGCCGACGTGTTTCGCATCAACATGAGTCATGCTTCTCATGAGCTCATGCGCGAACTGGTCAAGCGCATCCGGACCGTGGAGGATGAGGTCAAACGCCCGATCGGCATACTCTGCGACATGCAGGGACCAAAACTGCGGGTCGGCAAATTCGACGGCGGCAAGGCTGAACTCTCGGCGGGACAGACGTTTTCGCTCGACGACAATCCTGCCCTGGGTGATGCGAGCCGCGTCCATCTTCCGCACCCCGAAATCCTTCAGTCAGTGAAACCTGGACATCGTTTGTTGATTGATGACGGCAAACTTTCGCTGTTGGCCGAGGCTGCCGACGGCAGGAGTATCCGCTGCCGGGTGGTCTCCGGCACATCCATTTCCGACAAGAAGGGCGTGAGCCTGCCCGATACCACACTTCCGGTCGGGGCGCTGACGGACAAGGACCGCGCCGACCTCGACGCGTGCCTCGCGGAAAACGTCGACTGGATCGCGCTGTCATTCGTCCAGCGCCCTGAAGATGTCGCCGAAGTGCGCAAGATCGCTGCAGGCCGGGCCGCAGTCATGTCGAAGATCGAAAAACCGCAAGCGGTAGACCGGTTGGCGGAAATCATCGAGATTTCGGATGCAATCATGGTGGCGCGCGGCGATCTCGGTGTTGAAATGCCGCTCGAATCGGTCCCCGGCATCCAAAAGCAAATCACCCGCGCCGCCCGCAAGGCGGGAAAGCCGGTCGTGATTGCAACGCAAATGCTCGAATCCATGATCACGGCGGCGGCACCAACCCGCGCCGAAGTGTCGGATGTGGCAACTGCAGTTTTCGAAGGCGCCGACGCTGTCATGCTCTCAGCGGAATCCGCCTCGGGCGCTTATCCCGAGGAAGCTGTCGCCACCATGGCCCGCATCGCCGAGAAAGTGGAGCGGGACCCGCTTTATGACGGCATTATCCACGCGCAGCGCGCCGACCCCGAACCGACGGCGGCCGACGGAATTGCCCTTGCGTCGCGCCAGATTGCCGAGACCCTTAACCTTGCGGCCATCGTCGCCTATACCGCCTCGGGTACAACGGGCCTGCGCGCGGCGCGCGAGCGCCCGCGCATGCCGATCATCGCACTTTCCCCCATACTCAAGACTGCCCGCCGCCTGGCGTTGGTCTGGGGAACGCACAGCGTCGTCACCGCGGATGCCCATGATCTCGACGACATGGTCGACCGCGCCTGCAGAATTGCAAACGCCGAAGGGTTTGCCAGCGTTGGGGACCGGGTCATCATCACCGCCGGCGTACCGCTTCGCACCCCCGGTTCGACCAATATGCTGCGCATAGCCTATGTTGGCCAGGACGGCGGCAGCCGATAGAGCATCTTCAGGAATCCTGAGCTTGGGGGGCTACTCGGCGATTTGAGGAAGCGATGAAGTCAACGTTTGAGAAACGGGCGGCCGCCCGTCACTGGCATTGGCCGGGCCCGAGTTCAGACAATACGATTTCAAGTTTTCGCGCGGCCGGCTGAAGATCCCGGTCCGCGCCATTCAGCTTTTCCAGCGCCATGATTGCAAGATCGCTGGCGATATAGTCCGGTTTGTGGCCAAGGCCTTTGACCCAAACCAGTTCAGAACCCTTAATGTCCCGGGCAAGCCCCTTGGAGTGGATTTCCTCGAGCACCACGCTGTCATGGTCACCGGTAATGATAATGGTCGGTTTTTTGATTTCCCCATAGCGGGAAGCAATCGTGCTGACATAATCGTAGAGGCCGGCGACATCGGCCGAATTCGCCCGAAATGCGGTTGGCCGCAGGACAAGTGCAATCTGCGCCTTTTCGACATAGCCCGCCGGCATGGGGTTGGGATCAAAA
>JANNRN010000475.1:0-1828 GCA_031401375.1 Phyllobacteriaceae bacterium
CAGCACAGGCCAAGGCCGCCACCCGAAACTTGTCAGAGGTGAGGGCAGCAGCGGCTACCTGATGGCCGCCAGCCACTTCTTCCAGGCAGAGGGGGAGCCGGCGAACACAGTCATGACCGCCTTGCCCTTGAAGCCGGGAATATTTCCGGTTCCGGAATACTGCCAGAATGCCCATTTCTGGCCGGGATATTTCTGCGAAGGGTGGCCGGCCACTGTGCGCAGGAAATAGGGATGGCTCTGGAAATGCCCGGCGAGATTGTCGGCATAGAAGTCCGGCGTCACATAGATAATGGGCCGTTTGCCGTAGTGCCGCCCAACCATGCTCAGCCATGTCTGCATTTCGCTGCGCACCGTCGCAGGATCCGGCCGCAGATCGCAGGTCGGCGAATGTGCATTCCATTCCATGTCGAGCACCGGCGGGAGGGCTGCCGGATCTTTCGGCACATTGCGGATGAACCAGCGTGCCTGGGTGGCGGCCGGCGTGCAGAAATAATAGAAGTGGTAGGCTGAGCGCGGGATGCCGGCTGCCTTGGTGGCGGCATAGTTGCGCGAAAAATAATCATCAACCCGGTCGCCGCCTTCCGTGGCCTTGATGAACGCAAACGAAACGCCGTTGGCCTTGGCTGCGGGCCAATCGATTTCGCCCTGGTACTTTGACACATCTGTGCCGTGGACCGGGTAGGTCTCGGGCTTGCGGCCATCATATTCGGCGGGGTCGGTTTCAGTAAATTTCTGCGGGTTGACGGCAACGTCCTGAAAATCATAGCTGACTGTCGTGCAGGAAGTCAGAAGGCCGACCAGCCCCAGCGCTAACCATTTCAGCCGCATTTTGCCTGTTCCCGCACGAATCACCCCGCACCTGTCTACTTGAAGCGGATTTACGCGTCACCTGCGGGGTGATTGCTTTCCGCCCCAAGCGCGACGACAATCAAACCCGGCGCGGAGGCTGAAATGCGGCGATTGTTGACGATTTTCAAGTGGCTGCTGGCGTTGCTGATCTTCTTGCTCTTCGGCGCTTCGGCGTGGTTGTGGTTCGCGCCGCCTGATCTTGTGCGCGTGGCGTCGGCTTACTCGGCGAAGATCGTCTGCTCGAATGTGTTCATCGCGAACCGCGCTCCCGGCGAGGTTTTGAAGATCGACGTGCAGGCGCCGGGTCATCCGATCCTCAAACTCATCCGGATTGATGTCGACCAGGACGCCGGTACCGTGCGCGCCGGTCTGTTCGGCTTGTTTGGAAAAGGGCTTGCCGTTCATCAGCCGGGCCTTGGCTGCACCGCTGTCGAAAACGGCGATGAGCGCCTGCTTTTGAGGCAAAAACTTGAACCGGCCAAGAATTTGAGCGGCGCCGGGTTGTGGCCCGAAGGCTCCGAGGCCGCCTTGTCGCAGGATCCGGAAGTCGCCGGAGTTCTGGATGACCTAGCGCTGCAAGGCCCGGGCATGCGGGCCATCCTGGCGGTCAAGAACGGCCGCATCATCGGCGAGCGTTACGGTGACGGCTTCTCGAGAGAAACGCCGCTTCTCGGTTGGTCGATGACCAAGACCGTGAACGCAGCGATCATCGGCACGCTGGTTCGCGACGGAAAGCTCAAGCTCGATCAGGCGGGAGTTCTGGCCGCATGGGCGGGAGACGAGCGCAAGGCGGTCACGATGGCCGGCCTCATGGCGATGACCAGCGGGCTGGTTTTCTACGAAGACTACGGTGATGTGACGGACGTGACGCGCATGCTGTTTCTTGAAGGCGACATGGCGCATTTTGCTTCCGAAAAGCCGTTGGAAGAAAAACCGGGCGTCAAGTTCAACTATTCGAGCGGAACCGCGGTTCTGTTGT
>JANNRN010000476.1:0-8344 GCA_031401375.1 Phyllobacteriaceae bacterium
GTGCTCCTTCTTGTCGGAGCTTTGCCCAATTGGAACCATAGCCGTAATTGGGGCTACGCGCCGTCCGGCCTCTTGAGCCTCGTCCTGATAGTGCTGCTCGTTCTTGCGCTAACAGGCAGATTGTGACGGCGATTTCAGCAAGCTTGCAAGCCGAAATTTCTGAAGTTTTGGCTGATCGTACGGTTCAGTTGAAGTCAGTCAAGCGGCTTCTCTTTGGCATTTTTGTTATACTGTTCGCCTATGGTCTCGACTTTGGCCGGGAGTTTTTGCTTCCGGTCACGCTGGCTTTCTTCATTGCGCTCGCGTTCCGCCCGACCGTTCGCCGGCTGAGCAGACGCGGCATTCCCGCATGGCTCGCCTCTTCGGCATTCATTGGAATTGTGATTTTTGCAGTGGCAGGGTTTGTTTATGCCGTCAGCGGACCTGTCGCGGCATTGATTGCTGATGCACCGTTTTACCTCAAGGCATTCTCTGGAAAGATCCGCGATTTGCGCGCATCCATAGATTCCGTGATCAACTTGACGGAGCGCATTCAAGATGCCGCCGACATCGCGGCGGCCGCTCCCGTCAAGGAAGTGGTCGTGGCGGACAATTCGCCGCTGATGGCTTTTCTCGCGCAAGGCACGGGTTATTCGGCGGACATTGTGACAACCATCGTTTTGACGCTGGTGATCGCAGCGTTCATGACGGCGTCGGGCGATTTGTTCTATGAGAAAATCGTGCGCGTTCTGCCGACGCTGACCGACAAAAAACGCGCGCTGCGCATCGTGTATGATGTCGAGCGCGAAGTGTCGGCCTATCTTTTGACCGTTACCGTCATCAATGCCGGACTTGGCATCGTCATCGCTGTGGCGTTCTACTTTCTTGGCATGCCGATGGCCTATCTTTGGGGTCTGCTGGCTTTCCTGTTCAACTTCATTCCTTATGTGGGAGCTGTCCTGGGCGTTGCCTTGTCAGGCTTTATCGCCGTTGCCGTCTTTGACTCCCTGACTTACGCACTCCTCATTCCGTTCGCCTATTCGCTCATCAACGGCCTTGAGAACCAGTTTGTCACGCCGGTGTTTCTGGGGCGGCGCCTGCAGATGAACGCGGTGGCAATACTCCTGGCGTTGACGTTCTGGACCTGGGAATGGGGCATTGCAGGCACCATGCTCGCCGTGCCCATTCTGGTGACCATCAAAGTGTTCTGCGGCCAGATCGAGAGCCTGCACGGCATAGGCGAGTTCTTGTCGGAGGGACAGGCTCAGATCCGCGAAAACGGCGATAGCGCAGCGACATGACAAATCACTCCTTGCCTCCCGGATAAGGCCGATCCTAGAGCGCCGCGCATCACTCTCAGCAGTTCCGCTGCCGAATATGGTTTGTAAATCACCGGCGCCTGCGCGTTGACATAGGTCGAGTATCCGGTCGTGATGATAAAGGGAATGCCGCTCGCGATCAGATCAGGAATCAATTCCTCGCCCGAACCGTCCATTAGTTTCAGATCAAGCAGAACAATGGAAACATCTGGATGCCCGGCCAGAATGCGGCGCGTTTGCGCTACAGTTGCAGCCAGCAGGACTTGCTCGGCTCCGAAGTCATGCAGTAGACTTTCCACATCAAAGGCAACGATCTTTTCGTCCTCGACAATGAGCGCCTTGACGCCCGGCAATGCCGACTCTTCTGTTAGTGCGTGGTGCATGGCTGTTCGACGCTCCAATTTTGGTGTTAGCCTCTGTCACGCTCCGAGGAGCCGCGTCATTTAACTAAGACATAGCGAGCCAAAAAAGATGGTCTCCACCCAAAAGCCGGCAAAACACGCGTCCGTCCGCGAGATCTCCTGCCATGACTGTCCGCTGCGCGGACTGAAAATATTCCGAGACTTCACCCCTGCCGAGCTGGAATTTGTCGATACGTTCAAAACGGGCGAGCTGAAGCTCAAGGCGGGTGCAACGCTGCTGCATGAGGGCGATGCGAGCGACTATCTGTACACGCTTCTGTCGGGCTGGATGTTCCGCTACAAGTCGCTGCCGGACGGGCGGCGGCAGATTCTCAAATTCGTGCTGCCGGGCGATTTTGTCGGGCTGCAGGCCTCGGTGTTTCACGAGGCGCAGCACACAGTTGAAACTTTAAGTGACGCGGTACTCTGCGTTTTTCCGCGCAAGAAACTCTGGTCACTTTATTCAGGTCAGCCGGGGCTGGGCTTTGATGTCACCTGGCTCGCGGCGCGGGAGGAGAAAATGCTCGACGACAATCTGCTCAGCATCGGGCGGCGCACGGCCATCGAGCGGATGGCCTATCTCATCATGCATCTTTACCGGCGGGCAAAAGAATTGAAGCTTGTCGAAGACATGGCATTTTTCACACCCATCAATCAGCAGCACCTTGCCGACACGCTCGGCCTGTCACTGGTGCACACCAACAAGACCTTGCGCAAGCTTTACGACCGCGACATCATCACCTGGCGAGACAAAGTTCTGACTGTCAAGAATGAGGCGGGCCTTGCCGCTATCGCCAAATATGAAGCCGACGGAAGCTCGCCGCGCCCGATCATCTGACCCCTACATCGCCTTGAAAACATAAAGCAGAATAATCACCGGTATCGGAATGCCGACAAGCCAAAGCAAAAGTCCGCGCATGATCGCACCTCGTTTCCACGTTTCGATGGGTCGTTAACGCCGGACCCCGTGATTTGTTCCGGCAAGCGGGAACCAACGCCGGGCTGGCGCGTTCGCTGTCTGCAGTGAGAACTGGAGACGTCAGATGCCCGCAAAATCCAAAGCACAGCAAAAGGCCGCAGGCGCTGCCTTGTCAGCCAAGCGTGGCGAAACCCCCGTTGAGGACCTGTTCGGCGCGTCAAAGGAAATGTTCGATTCCATGACCGAGGCGGAACTGGAGGAACTGGCGCACACCAAGACGGCAAAGCTGCCGGAGCACAAAGTTGCGCCGTGACTGGAACCAAATGCGCCGCTGTTTGTTTATTTGGCGGACATTTAATCAGAGGAGACCAGCATGGCACCGAACATGAAGCGCAGCGGCAAGCCCATGGGTAAAGATCCAAAACCGTCCGCCAAGGCGCAGCCCACGGGCATTGGACAATTGACCGGCAATCCATCGGCGGCACCAAGCAAGTCCGGAGACAATGTCAAGCCGCATCCGGGCGGCAAGCCGAAGGGCCCCTAGAACTACTCCCAAGCCCTACCGCGCCTGACTTGAGGCGCGGCGGGTTCACCCTCGTTTTTCAGGAGAATTGTCATGAACTCAATTATTTATCTGGTGGGTCTGGTCGTCGTGGTGCTGGCAATCCTGTCATTCCTTGGCTTGAACTAGCCCTCTGAACCCATCTGAAACCTGCCTTTGCAACAGAGGAGCGCCCGCATCATGACGTTGATAGATACTCACATTTCCGCCGACCCCGCACCCTTCACTGAAGCCGGCGCGCAGCGTTATGTCGACTGGGGCGCGATACTGGCAGGCGCCGCCGTGGCGGTGGGCACCTTCTCGGTATTCGCCGCCTTTGGCTCGGCAATCGGCCTGGCGCTTGTGCCGTCGGTTGGCGATGACCGCGTGGCCGCAACCGGCCTTTTGATTGCCGCCGCGCTTTGGGCGCTCTGGGTCCAGCTGTCGAGCTATATGGCGGGCGGCTATATCACCGGACGGCTGCGCCACCGCATTGGCGACGCCAAGCCGCATGAAGTGGAAATGCGCGATGGCGCGCACGGCCTGGTGATGTGGGCCGTGGGCGTCGTTCTCTCATCGCTGATCGCCGGATGGATCGCGATGGCAGGCGGATCGGCAGCGGCAAATGTGGCTTCCGGGCCTGACGCCAAATATTTCGCCGAGCGCCTTATGCGTCCGCAAACCGCCATCGCGCCGTCCGCTTCCGCAGTTACGCCGGGCCAAGCCGACAAGATGCAGGCGGCGGCGCTGCTGACCCGCATGATTGCGTTTCCCAATGACGCTGATCAGGCGTTCCTCGTCAGCGTTGTTTCTTCCAGGGGCGGCGTGCCGGAGGCGGAAGCGAAAACCCGCGTCGAGCAAACGCTGGCCGAAATGAAAGCCGGTGCGGACAAGGCGCGCCGGTTTGGCGTCGTGCTTGCGTTTTTTACTGCCGTCTCGCTGGTGCTTAGCGCCCTCAGCGCCTGGTGGGCGGCCACAAAAGGCGGTGAGCACCGCGATCAGGGGATCGATCATAGCCACCTGACCCGCTTTCGGTAATCGGGGCTTTCGTCAATCGTGAGCGGCAGGGCGCATCGATTGCGCCCTGCATTATTCTGGGGTAGCTTTTGGGAGCATGCAGACGGTGCAGAGTTGACCCCCGCGAACCAGCCTGAGGCGCAGCGCAGCAGCCTCAAGCTGCGCATGTCTGTTCCGCTGATTATTATGCTTGTGGCGCTGTCCGGCATCGTTCCTCTGGCGGCGCTTTCCTACTTCATCATAGTCAGACACTCTGAAAATCTTGAGCAACTGGAGCGTCAGCGGCTTGCGGACCGGGCCGACAGCCTGTCGGCCAGCGTTGACAGCGATATCAGCGGGCTGATCACGCTCGGCCGCGCGGTGTCGGCGTCGCCTTCGCTGGCAGCAGGCGATTTGGCCGAGTTCCACCGTGAGGCAAAACTTGCCATCAGCCAGACCGGTCTGAACTTAATTCTGGTCGACACATTGATGCAGCAGTTGGTCAACACCCGCGTCGATTATGGCGCGCCCTTGCCGAAAACCTCCGCGCCGGAATATGCGCTTGCCGCTATTGAAACCGCTCAGCCAGCTGTGTCAGGCATATTCATTGGCCGCGTGTCCAAAACTTTGGTGTTCAATGTCAACGTGCCTGTCATGATGGACGGCAAAGCCGCCTATGTGATGATCGTCACCGCGCAGCCGCCGCACATTCAGGAATTGGCGCAGCAGCAGCAACTGCCGGACAAATGGTTCGCCGCCATTGCAGACCGCGACGGCCGACTGGTGGCAACCACGCATCCATCGCTGCCGGCGGCGGCGCTCCAGGCAATGATGGGCAGCGGATCCGCCACGCTTGCCGGGAGGGGCTCAGTGCCTGCCGTCATAGCGGGCGAGCCGATCATCGCTGCGGCGCGAAGCTCAGCTCTTACGGGGTGGACGACAATGGTCTGGGCCCCGCAGCGCGAGCTGGACACGCCGGTCAGTGACATGCGGCGCGAGCTTTATGCCGCCGCCGCCACAGCATTTCTCTTCAGCGTGCTGCTTGCGGTGCTCGTCGCTCAGCCGCTTGCCAGCCTCATGCGCCAAACTCTGGCAACCGTGCGCAGCATCGGAGCCGGTGAGGCGCCCCAACCTGTCGCAACCTTTATGGCGGAGGGCCTGGAAATCAACGCAACTTTGAACAGAGTCGCCAAGCAGCTTCGCGCCCGCGAACAGGAAAATGCGGAGGGCCGAGCGCTGTTGGAGACGCTGCTCGCCAATATTCCGGAAGGTGTGACCATTGTTGGCGGCGAGGAACCCCGCATCATTGAAAACAGCGCGCGGGCCATCAGCTGGCTCGGCCGCAAGCCCAACGAGCTGAGGGTTCCTCTCGATCAGTTCGCCGAGGCTTTTGGGCTTTGGAACCATGACGGCCAAACGCAACCCAAAAACACCAAGTCCCCATTCTACCGAGCCGTTGAGCTGGGTGAGGTGATTGATGACGAGGACTATCTCCTTAAGCGGGAAGACGGGAAACAGATGCGCATCCGGGTGAGTGTCAGCCCCGTCCGGAACGCCGGCGGCGCTGTCATTGGAGCCGTCGCCTGCTGGCGGGATGTCACCGAGCGGCATACTGCTTTCCAGATGATTGCCGACAGTGAGAGGCGGCTCAAGCTGGCGATGCACGTGGCCAATATGGCAATCGTTGATGTCGATTTGAGCAACGATCTGGTGGTCAGCATCGTCAACGGCGATGTCGTCCACGATGCCATGCCGCTGGCAGTTGGCGCAGAGGCGGCTCGCGTAAAGTTCATGAAAATCATCAACCCGGCTGACGCCGCCCGATTCGATACGGCATGGCAGGCGGCGCTGTCCGGCATCGGCACATTCACTGCCGAGTTCCGCACCGTTCCTGCCGGGCGGCATGGCGTTTGGATTGAGGCGAAAGTGGAAAGCCTGCCGGACCAATCAGGCAGTCCCGCGCGTCTCCTGATCACATTGGCCGACATCAGCCAGCGCAAGACCGCCGAGCAGCGCCTGCAGCTGGCAATGCACGAGTTAACGCACCGCGCCAAGAATCTATTGGCCGTCATTCAGTCCATCGCCTCGCAGACCGCACGACGCAACGATGACATTGGCTCGTTCTTGCAGGCGTTCGCCCAGCGTATTCAAGGTCTCAGCGCATCACATGACCTTCTCGTCGGCTCGGACTACACCGGCGCGCCGCTGGAAGATCTTGTCAAGTCGCAGCTCGCCGCTTTTGGCGGCGTTGACCAACAGCGCATCTTCGCCAATGGGCCGATGCTTGTTGTCAAGACAGATGCGCTGCAAAGCCTTGGGCTGGCGCTGCATGAGCTGGCGACCAATGCCGTGAAGTATGGCGCGCTCTCAAGGCCGGAGGGCAAGGTCGATGTTCAATGGTCGGTGGATGGCGAGAACGGCGGCGAAATGTTCCGCATGTCGTGGACGGAGCGCAAAGGGCCGCGCGTGAAAATGCCCAAACATAAAGGCTTTGGTGAAACCATCACTGTCAAAGCGCTGGCGCAGGTTCTGGACGGCACGGTGACGCTCGATTTCAAGCCGGGCGGATTGCGCTGGTCCGTTGAGGCCCGGCTGGAGAATGTCGCCGCAAGTTAGCCGGGGCAGGCGGCTTAAGGAAAAACCCCGCACAATGGAACCAAACTCGATTCTGCTGCATTACCTGTTGTGGCCATGCTATCTCAAACATGACAAGGACCAATGTCATACGGGCGAAGAGGGGTGTAGACGCGGATGAGCATGATGATCTTTCGCGTATCTGCGGCCAGCTGATGGACGCGTTGCGAGACGCGGGAGCGGCGGACGGCCAACGGCTGCGTGAACAGCATGAGCGGCTGCAGCTGGCGCTTTCGGCCAACGGCATGGGCACATGGGAAATGAACCTCGTCACCGGCCGGCGCACATGGTCGGATGAGACCTGCGCGCTGCACGGCATGAACCCTGCCGATATCAAGGATGGAAGCGTTGCGCTCACCGATGAACTGATGCACCCGCAGGACCGCAGGCGCCTGCGCGCGCTGCACAAGGAATTGCGGTCTGGGCGCGACACATACGAATTCGAATACAGAACCACGCGGCAGAAAAAAACACACTGGATCGCGGCGCGCGGCACGGTGCTTGAGCGGTCGCCGCAGGGGCCGACGCGGCTGGTCGGCGTTGCCTGGGACATCACCTTCCTGAAAGAGGCCGAGACCGCCAGGCTTGCTGCGGAGGAGCGGCTGCGTCTCGCCACCGAGGCGGCAGGCATGTTTGCCTGGGAAATCGATCTGGTGCGCGGGAAAGTGCAGTGGGCAGACAATGCGGCGCTGGTGATCGGCTGTGACAGCGCCCTCATCACCGATGATCCGGCGGACGGCGCCTTTTTCGTTCTGCCGGAGGACAGGCCGAAAATCGTGCAGGAGTTTGAAGCAGCGCAGGCGCGCGGCGACACTTATGCGCTGGAGTTCCGAGGATCGGATCCTTTGAGCGACCGCGCCTTCTGGCTGGTGAACGGCAAATTCATCCGAAACGCATCCGGACAGGTTGAGCGGGCGGTGGGCGTCACGCAGAATATCACGCGGCAAAAACGCAATGAGCACAATCTGCGGCTGGTGGCCGAGCGTCTTGCGGCAGCTGAGGCGGCGGCGGGCGCGTTGAACTATGACACCGATATTGCCGCCGGCACAGTCTGGCGCAGCGCCGGCCTCACACGAATATTGGGCTGGAATACTGACGACATTCCAGCGACCCCCGAAGGCTGGACGGCGCTGAAGCATCCTGATGACAGGAAGACGAGCGGCGTGTTTCACTTTGAGCCCTTTGTCGGGCCGGACGGCCACTATTCGCTGGAATACCGCGTGCGGCACAAGGACGGCCATTATGTCTGGGTGCTGGATTCGGGTCAGGTTTTCCGCGGTGCGGACGGCGCGGTGACGCGATACGTCGGCTCAACCATCGACATTTCCGCGCGCAAGAAAACCGAACAGGCGCTGCGCCGCCAGGCGAGCCTGATCGAGCTGTCATTTGATCCGATCTTGGTCTGGCATCCCGAGCGCGGCATTGTCGAATGGAACAAGGGCGCGGAGCAGCTTTATGGCTACACCCGGGAAGAGGCGCTGGGCAGCCAGAGCCATCAGCTCTTGAAATCGCTTCATCCAATGCCGTTTGATGACATCGTGGCGCAGCTGAGGCG
>JANNRN010000477.1:0-5982 GCA_031401375.1 Phyllobacteriaceae bacterium
AGCGCCATCAGCACAAAATGCGACGGATCATAGTTGATCATGCAACGCTTGTGACCCTTCAACGCATCGAGAAACATCTCGAAGGTCGCGCCATCAAACACATCCTCGCCCGGATGAATCTCATAGCAGACGTCAACGCCGACATCATCGAACGCGTTGAGGATGGGCTTCCAACGCTTGGCGAGTTCCTTGAAACCCTCTTCGATCAATCCCTCCGGCCGCTGTGGCCATGGATAAACATAGGGCCATGAAAGAGCGCCGGTGAAGGAAACCATCGCATTCAGCCCGAGATTCTTCGACGCCTTGGCCGCCATCATCAACTGGTCGACCGCCCAGGCCTGCCGTGCTTTCGGCTTGCCCTTCACTTCCGCCGGTGCAAACGCATCAAACGCGTCGTCGTAGGCCGGGTTTACCGCAATCAACTGGCCCTGAAGATGGGTTGAGAGTTCTGTGATCTCGACACCCGCATCCTTGCAGATGCCATTGACTTCATCGCAATAGGCCTTGGACGTCGCCGCCTTTTTCAAGTCAAAAAGCCGCCCGTCCCAAGTCGGGATTTGAACGCCCTTGTAGCCGAGCCCTGCCGCCCATTTGGTAATGGCGGGCAGCGAATTGAACGGCTTCTTGTCCCCCGCGAACTGCGCCAGAAATATTGCGGGGCCTTTCATTGTCTTTGGCATTTAGTCCTCCCTGTATCGTTGCGGGAAGGAAAGCAGAATTCGTGGCGGCGCGGAAGGGCTTGCGGAGGATTTTCTGGACAGGGGAAAGAATGCAAAATAGAGGCAGCACAGGTGCAGAGCTTTGAGCACACGTCACAACCGCTGCACCCCTCTCTGTCCTGCCGGACATCTCCCCCTCAAGGAGGGAGATTCCACTGCCTGCAACGCCTCAGATTTTGCGAGACGGCGAAGCTTCCAATCTCCCCCCTTGAGGGGGAGATGTCCGGCAGGACAGAGAGGGGTGCACCGGTGCAGAACAGATCGCCGCCGCATGAACAACCTCAAACCCCTCTCCCTCAACGACCTCCGTGCTGCCGTTGGCACCGAAATCGGGCTGTCAGAATGGCGCACTGTTTCGCAGGACATGATCAACCGCTTCGCTGACGTAACCGACGATCACCAGTTCCTGCATGTCGACCCCGAGCGCGCCGCCGCCGAAACACCGTTCGGCGGAACCATCGCCCACGGCTTCCTCACAGTCTCGCTGCTCTCAACACTCGCCTATGAAGCCCTGCCGATGATCGAGGGCGCGACGATGGGCATCAATTACGGCTTCGACAAACTCCGCTTCATGAGCCCGGTCAAAGCCGGCGCGCGGGTGCGGGCAAGGTTCAAGCTCGCCGACCTCGAGATCAGGCCCTCGGGACGCGTGATGAACACCTATGAAGTGGCGCTGGAGGTGGAGGGGCTGATCAAGCCAGCCCTTGTCGCGACATGGCTAACCATGGCGATGGTGCCGCCGGAGGAAAGCTCATGATCACATTTGCGGAACTCAAGAGGGAACTTCTTGCGGATCCCGGTTTCGCTGCCGAATACGAAGCATTGAAACCAATGCTTGCCAAGCTTCAAGCGCAGATCGAAAAGCGCCGGAATGCGCGTCTTGCGAAGGCCGCGGCGGCCTAAACCACCGCCCCCCGCGCCGCATCCGCCAGGAACGTCATCACATAATCGCTGAACGAGCGCCAGCACTCCACGCGGAACGCCTCCGGTCCGGTGCGCAAGATCACAACCTCGACCTTGCCAAAAACCGTCCGCGAACACGCCCCAACCGGAAACGCCGCCAGCGACAGGTTCTGCGGACATCCGGACGAGAGCGCCGCCTCCGCCGCCGCGCCTGAAACAATGATCGCCGTGTTGCGATGCGAGACATCGACTGCCGAGTTCAAGGCCTTCGCCTTGGCGGCATCATCCATCGGGTTTTTGGCGTTGTCGAGGATCAGCCATTCATCCGGCCCAAGCCACAGCGCCGAACGCGCGCCTTTGGTTTCGGATGATTTGGGCTTCACCGGCAGCGTCACCCCAAGCGCTTTCGACAAAGCGCTGACTGCATCCGGTCGGGCGCGCAGCGACATCCGGAAGGCAGGTTCTGCTGGCGTGACGCTGACCTGCGCCATCGCGGCCATGCGTCCGGCCAGCGGCAAAGTCCGGACCGCGATCTGAGCCTTAGGCATTGATCCGCCCTCCTTCTTTGTCAAAGAACACCGCGTCGCATATCTCGACCTCAATCGTGCGGTCCGCCATCGGCACATAAAGCGTCTCGCCCATGCGCTCGCGTCCGCCCGCCACCATCGCCATGGCGATGGAGCGGCCGCAATTGGCCGACCAATAGGACGAGGTGACATGACCGATCATGGTCATAGGGATCGGCTGGTTCGGACTCTCGACAATCTGCGCCCCCTCTTCCAGCACCGTCTTCGGATCCTTGGTCTTCAATCCGACAAGCTGCTTGCGCCCTGAAGCCACCAGATCAACCCGCTTCAATCCGCGTATGCCGACGAAATCCGGCTTCGACTTGGCAATCGCCCAGGCGAGCCCCGCATCCTGCGGCGTCACCGTGCCGTCGGTATCCTGCCCGACAATGATGTAGCCCTTTTCAGCGCGCAGAATATGCATCGCCTCGGTGCCATAGGGCTGCAGTCCCATCGGCGCACCATGCGCATAAATCGCATCCCAGACCGCTTGGCCATAGTCGGCCGGAACATTGACTTCAAAGCCGAGTTCCCCCGCAAAGGTCATGCGGAACAGCCGGCAGGGAACATCCATGAAGGTGCATTCCTTGACGCTCATATGCGCAAAGGCCTCGTTGGAAATGTCCATGCCTTTGACAAACGGCGCAATCATTTCCCGCGCCTTCGGTCCCTGCACGGCAATCACCGCCCATTGTTCGGTCGTCGAGGTCAGCCAGACGTCAAGGTTCGGGAATTCCGTCTGCAGATAATCTTCCATATGGCTCATGACGCGCGGCGCGCCGCCGGTTGTCGTCGTCACATGGAAACGGTCCTCGGCGATGCGCCCGACAACGCCGTCGTCATAGATGAAGCCGTCCTCGCGCAGCATGATGCCGTACCGGCATTTGCCAATGCCGAGCTTGTCCCACGCGTTTGTGTAGAGAATATTGAGGAACTTCGCCGCATCCGGTCCGACCACCTCGATCTTGCCCAGCGTTGACGCATCGAACAGGCCGGCATTCGTGCGGACATTGACGCATTCACGGTCCACCGCCTCGTGCATGGTTTCGCCAACCTGCGGAAAATACCAGGCGCGCTTCCAATGCCCGACATCCTCGAACACAGCGCCCATTTTCGCCGAACTGTCATGCAGCGGCGTTCGGCGTGTCGGGTCAAACAGCGGCCCCCTGGCATGGTTGACGATGGTGCCGAAAGTGACCGGCGTATAGGGCGAACGGAACGTTGTCAGCCCCACCTGCGGGATCGGCTTGCCGAGCGCCTCGGCGGCGATGGCAAGGCCGTGCATGTTGGACAATTTGCCCTGGTCCGTCGCCATGCCATTGGTCGTGAAGCGCTTGACATGCTCAATGGAATGCATGCCCTCACGCACGGCGAGACGAATGTCCTTGGCCGTCACGTCGTTCTGAAAATCAATGAACGCCTTGACAGGCTTGTCATCCTCGCCGGGCGACGCGCCGGACATGCCGCCGGAATAAGTCGGGCCCTTGACCTTGAGTTTCACCTTGCCGCCGCCGGCGGCAACAGCTTCGCCAGCCAGCCGTTCGAGATCATCCGTGCCATTGCAGGCGCCGGCCGATACGCAATCCTGCGCATTCTCGCCCGGAACAAATATGCCGCGCTGGTCGTCGAACACGAGCTTCCCGCGCGATTGCGAGAACAGATGCACGCTGGGTGTCCATCCCGCCGAAGTCAGCAGCGAGTCGACGCTGAACTTGCGCACCGCACCGCCATTCACCGGCCTGACATCGATCGATGAAACGCGTAGCCGCCCGCCGGCCTTCACAACCGCATGCGCCGTCAAGACCTCAATGCCGAGCGACTTTGCCTCTGCAAGCAGATCGTCCGCAACATCCTTGCGCAAATCAGCAATGACCGGCACATCGCAGCCCGCGCGCTTCAGATCGAACGCGGCCGCATAGGCGCCGTCATGCGCGGTATAGACGCCGATTTTCCGGCCTACCGCGACACCGTGATGGTTGAGATACATCCGCGCTGCGCTCGCCAGCATCACGCCGGGACGGTCGTTTTCCGCAAACACCATGTGCCGCTCGATCGAACCCGTGGCGAGCACCACCTTCCTTGCCCTGACCTGCCAGAGCCGCTCGCGCGGGGTGTCCGCCGCCGGACGCGACACATGATCCGTCACCAGTTCCGCCAGCGCCACCATGTTCTGTGCATAGTATCCAAACGCAGTTGTCCGGCTGAGTATCCGCGCGTTCGGCATCGCCTTCAGCCTGGCAAGCGCTTCTTGCGCCCAATCATAGCCGGGCTTGCCATCGACGGTGATTGCGTTCTCAAACAACAGCGCCCCGCCGAACACGCTGTTTTGCTCAACGAGAATCGTCTCCGCACCGCTTTCGCCAGCGCTCAATGCCGCAATCAATCCAGCCAGCCCGCCGCCGACGACCAATACATCACAATGGGCAAAGCGATTGGCGTAATGGTCGCTGTCCGCTTCTTTCGGCGCGTGGCCAAGACCTGCCGCGGCCCGGATATTCGGCTCATAAACCTTTTTCCAGGCAAACTTCGGCCACATGAACGTCTTGTAGTAAAACCCTGCGGCAAACAACGGCGAGGCAAGATTGTTGATCGCGCCAATGTCCATCGTCAGCGAAGGCCAGCGGTTCTGCGACTTGGCGCAGAGCCCGTCATAAAGTTCCTGAACCGTCGCCCGCACATTCGGCTGGCTGCGCGTTGCATCGCGCGAAATGTCCATCAGCGCGTTGGGCTCTTCCGGGCCTGCCGACATGATGCCGCGCGGGCGATGATACTTGAACGAGCGCCCCGTCAGATGAATGCCATTGGCAAGCAGCGCCGAGGCGAGCGTATCACCTTCCAGCCCCGTCAGCTTTTCGCCGTCAAATGTGAAGCGAACCGTCTTGGCAGGCGTCAATCGGCCCTTGCCGGAAATGCGATAAGCGCCGCTCATGAGGAGAACTCCCCTGCGCACAATCTGCACTCAACCGGTGCACCCCCCTCTGCCCTGCCGGGCATCTCCCCCCAAATGGGGAGATTGGCACTCCACCGCCTCGCACTTGCTCGTGTCGTTGCAGGCAAATGCGGGACGGCGCCGCTTGAAAATCTCCCCACTTGGGGGGAGATGCCCGGCAGGGCAGAGGGGGGTGCACCTGTTGAGAGCAAACTAGCAGAAAGACGAATCATTTTTTTGCCCCCTTCTTCTTCACGTCCCCGTCCAAATCCGGCCGCTTCTCACCCGCCTTGTAGACCATGACAAACTTGTCGCTGATCGTGTTCCTCACCGCGTTGAAAAACCGCGCGCACCCATGCACGTGCCGCCAGCGCTCGTAGATGACGCCTTTCGGGTTTTGCCTGATATACAAAAACGCCTCAAAATCCTCGTCTGACTGGCTCGCAATATCCGGCGCGCGCACCAGATGCGCCTCGCCCATATTGCGGAACTCGAGTTCCGGGCGCTCTTCTTCACAATAGGGGCATTTGATTAGAAGCATGGCGAACCTGCTGCGGTTTTGGAGTTGGAATTGTTTTGGAGAGCAAAGCGAAAATTTCTCTTTGCCAATTGACAAGTCAGCGCGAGGCGCCCCCCTCTGCCTGCCGGCATCTCCCCCGCGAGTGGGGAGATCGACTGTGCTTGCGATGTCGGCGATTATGCGAGATGGCGACGTGAATGATCTCCCCACTCGCGGGGGAGATGTCCGGCAGGACACAGGGGGGCGCCTCGCGCTGACTTGTCAATTGGCAAAGAGAAATTTTTGCTTTGTTCTCCAAAACAATTCCGACTCCAAAACCGCAGCAGGTTCACCATGCTTCTAATC
>JANNRN010000478.1:0-15092 GCA_031401375.1 Phyllobacteriaceae bacterium
GCCGATCTCGACGAGAACCAGACCGCCCTGGCGCAGGTGCCTGCCGGCGCCCCCGGCAATCTGACGAAAAGCCATCAACCCGTCCTCGCCTCCATCCAGCGCCAGACGCGGATCATGCGATCTCACTTCCGCTTCAAGCCCATCGATCTCGTGAGACGCAATGTAAGGCGGGTTCGATATGATCAGGTCAAAACTTCCTTCCACGCCGCTGAACCAGTCGCTTTCAAGAAACCGAACGCGTCCGGCGACCATATTGCGCACGCAGTTATCCCTTGCGACATCGAGAGCAGCGGAAGATTTGTCGACGGCCAACGCTGTGGCGCCGGGAATCTCCGCCACCAGGGTGATGGCGAGAATGCCTGTGCCCGTGCCAAGGTCGAGGATCGAACGCTCAGAATCGTTCCTGTTGGCCATCAGTTGCACCGCCAGATCAATAAGGCACTCGGTGTCGGACCGCGGCTCCAGCGTCGCCTCCGACAGCAGGAAATCACGGCCATAGAAGTTTCGGCTGCCGATGATCCGGTGAACAGGCTCATGGTGGAGACGACGCGTTGCCGCAGCCTCAAGCCGGCTGATCTGATCGTCGGTCAGACCGGATTCCGGCTCTTTCAAAATGGCCAGGCGGTCGAAGCCTGCCAGATGCTGCAAGAGGAGCGCGGCATCGAGATCGGCTGATTGCAGGCCGGCTTTGCGAAAGCGCCGGCGCATGGCGCTCAGCGCGGCGCCAGCCGTAGGTGGGAGCGCGATGCCCGGCATGCCTCAGTCCCTGCTCTCAAAGTCCGCAAGAAGTTTCGCCTGGTGATCAGCAACGAGTGCGTTCACCAGTTCGTCGAGATCCCCCTCCATCACCCGATCCAGCTTGTAGAGCGTAAGGTTGATTCGGTGATCGGTGACCCTGCCCTGCGGAAAATTGTATGTGCGAATGCGCTCTGAGCGGTCACCGGATCCAACCTGTGATTTCCGGTCTTCGGCTCTGGCCGAGTCAGCGGTGTGCCGTTTCAAGTCGAACAGCCGCGTGCGCAGAATTTCCATCGCCCTCGCCCGGTTCTGGTGCTGTGACTTCTCCGCCTGCACGACGACGATTCCGGTTGGAACATGTGTGATCCGCACCGCCGAATCAGTTGTGTTCACGTGCTGCCCGCCTGCCCCGGAAGCCCGCATTGTATCAATGCGAATGTCTTCGCTGCGAATCTCGATATCAATCTCCTCGGCCTCGGGAAGCACGGCAACTGTTGCCGCGGAAGTATGGATGCGGCCACTGGCCTCGGTGTCAGGCACCCGCTGAACACGGTGCACGCCTGACTCGAATTTCAATTTGGAAAAGACGCCCTTGCCTGTCACCGAGGCGATGATTTCCTTGTAACCACCCGCCTCGCCATCACTCGCCGAATCAACCGATACCTTCCAGCCCTTCGACGCGGCATAGCGCTCATACATGCGGAATAGATCGCCGGCAAAGAGCGCCGCTTCCGAGCCGCCCGTGCCCGCCCTTATCTCCAGAATGACACTGCGCTCATCGGCGCTGTCCTGCGGCAAGAGGAGAACCCTGATGTCTTGTTCCAGCGCCTCGCGCTGCACCTGAAGCACCGGGATTTCCTCCTCGGCCAGCGCATGCATCTCACTGTCGGTGCCCGGATCATTCAAGAGATGGTCAAGCGCATTTTGTTCGCCAGACACCCGCTGCCATTCTTTTACTTTTCCGACGATGTCTTGCAGTTGGGAATACTCAGAGGAAATCCTGACATAGCTGTCCGGATCAACGCCCGCGCTCATCTCCGCTTCGAGCATCGCAAAGCGCTTGACCAATTGGTCGAGCCTGTCCATCGGCAATTGTGTCATTTGCAATCAACCTGGCTAAAGCATTTCCGCTTTTGATGAAATCATCAAAAGCAAAGGACAATGCGACAAATCAAGAACTTAGAGCAAAGTGGCGGTTCCGTGAAACGCCACTTTGCTCTAAAGCGCGACGGCGTGTTTGGCGGCGAAGGACTTCAGGTGCTCCCGGCAAGCCGTGTTCCTGACGTCTCCATTGAGAAAGGGCGCCAGTTCCTTTTCGAGCAATCCCGCATCAAGCGAAAGAAGCATCGCCTTGACTGGCCCTACCGAAGCAGCGTTCATTGAAAGGGAACGGTAGCCGAGCCCGATGAGCGCCATGGCCAGGATCGGCTTTCCCGCCATTTCCCCGCAAAGCGTAACCGGTTTTTTGTTCCTGAGGCCCGCGTCCACAATTGCTTTCAACACACGCAGGAACGGCACCGACAAAGCATCAAACCGGTCCGCCAGATGTGCCGCGCCGCGATCAACGGCCATGACAAACTGAAACAGGTCGTTCGAACCCACCGAAATGAAATCGACTGCCCGCATCAGCTCATCAAGTTGAAACAGGAGCGAAGGCACTTCAAGCATGGCGCCGAGTTTGAAGCTTCTCGGCAGCTTGTGGGCGAATCGCGACAGATGCTGGACCTCCCGTTCGATGATCTGCCGTGCGGCGGCGATCTCCGAAACGTCGGTGACCATGGGCAGCATGATCCGCAACTCCCGCCCGCCGGATGCTTTAAGCAGGGCACGCAACTGCGTTCGCAGCAGTCCCGGCCGATCAAGTGACATGCGTATCGCCCGCCAGCCCATGGCAGGGTTCTCTTCGACGGGAACATCCTTGAAATAGGGCAGCGCCTTGTCGCCTCCCACATCGAGCGTCCGGAATGTCACGGGCTTCCCGTTGGCCTCATCGACGACGTTGCGATAAAGTTCCTCCTGCGCTTCAGCACGCGGGAATGTGGCAGCGACCATGAACTGCAACTCGGTGCGAAACAGTCCGATGCCGGCAGCTCCAGACTCTTCAAGCTGCGGCAGGTCAACCATAAGCCCGGCGTTGATCATCAACTCGATTGGAACGCCATCCTTGGTTCTTGTCGGAACGTCCCGCAATTCGCGGAACATCTCCTGCCGGCTGGCGCGGAATTTGACCTTCTGCGCATAAACGGCTTCGAGCTCAGGCAGCGGCCGCAGATGCACCTTGCCAGCCTCACCATCCACGATGATGGCGTCATCATTCTCCGCAAGCGCAACCGCATTCTTTACCTGGCCGGCGACAGGTATTCCCATCGCCCGCGCCACGATGACGACATGGCTCGTTCCCGCTCCCTCTTCCAGCACCAGTCCGCGCAGCTTTTCACGTGGATAGTCCAGAAGTTCGGCTGCACCCATCGTGCGCGCCACCAGAATTGAGTCTTTAGGCAAGGTCTCGGCGAGATTGCGGACATCGTGCCCCATGAGCTGGCGCAACAGGCGGTTGGCAAGATCATCAAAGTCGCTGAGGCGCTCCTTCAGATATGGATCCGACATGTGATTCATGCGCGCGCGCGTGTCACTTTGAACCTTTTCGACCGCAGCTTCCGCCGTAAGTCCGTTACCTATGGCCTCTTCAAGGCGGCGCACCCAGCCCCGGTCATGCGCGAACATCCGGTAGGCTTCGAGCACTGCGCGATGTTCACCCTCGAACGCGACTTCGCGCCGTTCAAGCATGTCGTCGATTGACAGCCTGAGCGAACCGATCGCATCTTCAAGCCGTTTGATTTCTGCGTCGGTGTCCTCGGCAAAAAGGTTTTTGACCACGATGCGCGGTTCGTGAAGAACGACGCGGCCAAGCCCGACGCCGTCATTGAAGGCGAGGCCGGTCAGCGTCATCGGCCGCTTCACATCGAGCTCGGCGCCCGCCTTGGCCAATCGCGTCAGATCGCCGCTCGCGATCATCTCGGCAAGCACCATGCCGGTCGTTTCCAGCGCCTCGACCTCATCGTCGCGGTAAACACGCATTGTCCGGTTTTGCACGACAAGAACGCCGAGAGTTCTTCCAGCCCTTAGAATGGGAACGCCCAGAAACGAATGATAGATTTCCTCGCCGGTCTCCGGCAGGTAGGCGAATGCTGGGTGGCTCTGCGCATCAGAGAGGTTGAGCCCCTGGGCGCTCGACGCAATTGTTCCCACCAGTCCCTGCCCCAAGCGCAACTGCGCCGAATGCACGGAGGCGGCGTTCAAGCCGACTGTTGCAAACAGCTCCAGCATTCCATCCGAGCGAAGCACGTAAAACGAACAGACTTCAGCGACCATGTTCTGGGCGATTTCGCGGACGACGCGATCAAGCCGCTCCTGCGGCTCGAGTGCAGCCGCCATCAGCTCCCGCATTCGCTTGAGTAGAACTCGAGGTCCTGTTGCCTGATCGCGCATCGCGCTGCCTGCTCCAAACAGTGGCCGGACCAAAGCTTCGGCTTTGGCCCCTTGTTCTTTTTTCGCTTAGCGGCGGGAAAGTCTAGGTCTTTTTACCGAGGGCTGTTTAGGCGTGTCAGGCAAAAACGCCGTGACAATGTTTGAATTTCTTGCCGGACCCGCACGGACACATCTCATTTCGGCCCACTTTTCCCCAAGTGGAAGGATTGACCGGATCCCGCTCTTCCGAAGCCACAAGCCGCGGAGCGTCGTGGAAACCTTCACCGAAATCATTCTCGCCTGTTGTGCCATCGATATGTTCACCGAACATTTCGGGCAGTTCGGGAGCCGGCGCCGCAGCTGCCTGTCGAACGATTTCAACGCGCGAAAGCTGGGACGTCACGGTGCGCCGCAGGTTCGACAACAGCGCCTGAAACAGTTCGAAAGCCTCGGACTTGTACTCATTGAGCGGGTCACGCTGCGCGTAACCACGAAAGCCGACAACCGAGCGCAGGTGATCCAGGTTCACCAAGTGTTCACGCCAAAGCATGTCAACCGACTGCAACACGACGGATTTTTCGACATAGCGGGCGATCTCGGGCCCGAATCGATCCATCTTCTCCTTTGAAGCCGTGTCCGCCGCCTCTATGAGCCGCTCGCGGATATTGTCTTCAGCGATCCCCTCTTCCTTGGCCCATTCCTCAACAGGCAGATCAAGATTGAGTTGTTCCTGAACACCCTGCGCCAAGCCTTTTGCATCCCACTGCTCGGCATAGGCCGTCTCGGGGATGTGCGCATTGACCAGATTGTCCACCGTATCGTGCCGCATTTCAGCAATAATCTCACCCAGATGCTCACCATCCATGAGTTCAAGGCGCTGCTCAAAGATGACCTTTCGCTGGTCATTCATCACATCGTCGTACTTGAGAAGGTTCTTGCGAATGTCGAAATTGCGCGCCTCGACTTTTTTCTGCGCTTTCTCAAGCGCCTTGTTGATCCAGGGATGCACGATAGCCTCGTCTTCCTTGAGGCCGAGCTTTTGCAGCATTCCGTCCATTCGTTCGGAGCCGAAAATGCGCATCAGATCATCCTGCAAAGAAAGGAAGAATTTTGAGCGGCCCGGATCCCCTTGCCGGCCTGAGCGGCCGCGCAGCTGGTTGTCAATGCGGCGGCTCTCGTGGCGCTCCGTGGCAAGAACATAAAGTCCGCCCGCGGCCAGCGCCTCTTCCCGCAGTTTCTGGATTTCCGCGCGGACCCGCGTTTCGATTGCTGGCGTGTCGGCATTCTCGCCCGCTGCTTCCAGTTCGCGCTTGATATGCAATTCGGCATTGCCGCCCAGTTGGATGTCGGTGCCGCGCCCCGCCATGTTCGTTGCAATCGTAATGGCGCCGGGAACGCCCGCGTCAGCAATGATTTGTGCTTCCTGTTCATGGTAGCGCGCGTTCAGCACCTGAAATTCGTTGAACCCCTCGCTGCGCAATCGTTCGGCAAGCTGTTCGGATTTTTCGATGGACGTGGTGCCGACAAGAACCGGCTGCCGTTTGGCTTGGGCAGCCTTGATTTCGGTGACGATGGCGCGAAGTTTTTCCTCGGCTGTGCGATAGACCTCGTCATCCTCGTCAAGGCGCTCAACCGGCACGTTTGTCGGAATCTCGACGACATCCAATCCATAGATATTGCCGAATTCTTCGGCTTCGGTCGCCGCCGTGCCGGTCATGCCGGCGAGTTTCCCATACATGCGGAAGTAGTTCTGGAACGTCACGGAGGCCAGCGTCTGGTTCTCGGGCTGGATTGTAACGTGTTCCTTGGCTTCAAGCGCCTGATGCAGCCCCTCCGAGTAGCGCCGTCCGGGCATCATGCGTCCGGTAAATTCGTCGATAATGACGATCTCGTCATTGCGGACGATGTAATCCTTGTCGCTCTGAAACATCTTGTGCGCCTTGAGCGCATTGTTGATGTGATGAACCACCGCGACGTTTTCGACATCGTAAAGGTTCTCTCCCTTGAGGAGATTTGCCCCGCGCAAGAGGTTTTCTATTCGCTCAGTGCCCTCCTCGGTGAAGGTGACGGTGCGCTGTTTTTCGTCAAGCTCAAAATCGGTGGCGTCGAGTTGCGGCACGAAGCCGTCGACCGCACGATACAAATCCGAGCGGTCATCGAGCGGTCCCGAGATGATAAGCGGCGTACGGGCCTCGTCGACCAGGATCGAATCAACTTCGTCGACGATCGCATAGAAATGGCCGCGCTGAACCATCTGCGCGCGTTCGAATTTCATGTTGTCGCGAAGATAGTCAAAACCCAATTCGTTGTTGGTGGCATAGGTTACATCGCAACCGTAAGCCGAACGGCGGTCATCATCGTCGATGCCATGAACGATCACGCCGACGGTAAGGCCAAGAAACTTGTAGAGCTTGCCCATCCAGTCGGAGTCGCGCTTTGCCAGATAGTCATTGACCGTGACGACGTGGACACCTTTGCCCGCCAGCGCATTGAGATAAACCGGAAGGGTCGCAACCAGCGTCTTGCCCTCACCGGTCCGCATCTCAGCAATGTCACCCTCGTGAAGAATCATGCCGCCAATCAGCTGGACATCGAACGGGCGCAGACCCAAAGCCCGCTTTGCCGCTTCGCGCACGACGGCAAATGCAGGCACCAAAAGGCTGTCGATCTCCGTTCCGGCAGCGACTGCGGCGCGGAACTCATCTGTTTTTGCCCGCAGCGCCGCGTCACTGAGGGCAGCCATCTCACTTTCCAATGCAGTGATCGCTTGCACATTTGGACGCAGTAACTTGATGCGACGGTCGTTGGACGAGCCGAAAATCTTGCGGGCGAGTCCGCCGAGACTGACCATGATGGTCCTTTCAGAACTATTACCGGGCGTTTTCCGGCTTCAGGGGGCGGCCGCAGACCAGCCAATTTTTCATGATGGCCGCACGACGCAGCTTCTGGACGCAATGCCGATGGACAGATAAGAGGGGCCCTTCGTGATGTCAACGCGGAAACAGGCGCTCGGAATTCGGATGTTTCCGCCAAATTCTCGAGTACTTCCGGCAATGGCGCACTCCTTTGTCAACACTGCGCTGGAACGCGGCGCCGATCTGGAGATTTACATGAGTTCGTTCCGCAAGACCAACCTGATCGCCCTACTACTTCTCGCAGGCTCGGCAATCGTGGCGCCATCGCCAGGTTTTGCGGATGAAAAGAAGGTGTTGGCGAAGGTTGGAGGCGTCGAGGTGACCGAGGCGGAAGTGGCGCTGGCGGCGAGCGATCTCGACCCGCAATTTTCGAAACTGCCTCCCGAGCAACAGCGCCTCGCGGCCATAGCGGCTCTTATCGACATCAAGGCGATGGCGCTAAAGGGGGCTGAAGCCAAGCTGAATGAAACCGACGCATTCAAGACGCGGATGTCGTTTTTGCATGACCGCGCATTGCACAATGCCTATTTCGAAAAAGAGGTCTTGAACAAGATCACCGATGCGGACGTTCGTGCAAGATACGACAAGGAAGTCGCGGCGACCAAACCGGAAAACGAGACTCGCGCCCGCCACATTCTCGTCAAGACCAAGGAAGAGGCGGCGGAAATCATCAAGAAACTCGATGGTGGAGCTTCATTCGAAGAATTGGCAAAGACCAACTCCACTGACGGCGCGGCGGCGCAAGGCGGCGATCTTGGGTATTTCATCACCGGACAAATGGTGCCTGAGTTTGAAAAGGCAGCCCTCGCTCTGGATGTCGGGGCTTACACGAAAGAAGCGGTGCAAACCCAGTTTGGTTTTCATGTGATCAAGGTCGAAGACAAGCGCGCCAAGCAGCCTCCAGAATTTGACAAGGTCAAGGATCAGGTCAAAAGCGTCATCCTGCGGGAAAGCTATGTAACAAGGGTAAAAGCGATCCGCGACGAACTCAAGGTCGAGTATCTGGACCCGGCCATCAAGAAGGCCGTCGAGGAAAATGAAGCGGCGCTAAACAAGTCAGCGCCCGCCAAATGACCCCGATATCGATGGTTGAGGTTTGAATCATGTCGCTCACCGTGTCCCCGCTTGCACCGAAATCATATCCGGCAATGCCGGAAATTGATGGATTGCGCATCGAAACCGCCTCGGCGGGCATCAAATACCCGAATCGAACCGATTTGTTGATGATGGTTTTTGACACGCCTGCGGCGGTCGCCGGCGTGTTTACCCGGTCGAAATGTCCTTCGGCTCCGGTGGATCATTGCCGAACCAGCTTGCCGCGGGGAAAGGCAAGGGTGCTTGTCGTGAATTCGGGAAACGCCAACGCGTTTACCGGATCGAAAGGCGTCCAAACCACTAAAACAACAGCATCCGCCGCTGCTTCGGCTATCGGATGCAAGCCGAGAGAGGTTTTTCTGGCGTCCACAGGGGTTATTGGCGAGCCACTCGATTCGGGGAAGTTTGTGGGGCTGTTCCCCGACATGGCGCATTCAGCAGCCGCTGGCAGGTGGCTCGACGCGGCACGCGCCATCATGACAACAGACACGTTTCCCAAGGTAGCCACCGAGACAGTGGAAATGGGCGGTGTCAACGTGACCATCAATGGCATTGCCAAGGGTGCCGGGATGATCGCCCCCGACATGGCGACAATGCTCTCATTCATTGCCACCGATGCCGCGATAGAATCACCGGTGCTTCAGAGCCAGCTTTCAAAATTGGTTGGTGCAACGTTCAACTCGATCACCGTCGATAGTGATACGTCGACAAGCGATACTGTGTTGCTGTTTGCCACGGGCGCCGCATCAAAACGTGGCGCGCCGACTGTCCGGCACGCCTCGGACAAGCATCTTCGTGCCTTTTCCCGGGCGCTCAAGCGCCTCATGCGCAATCTCGCCCTGCAAGTGGTCTGCGACGGCGAGGGCGCGCGCAAACTTGTCGAAATTCGTGTCACAGGGGCCGTTTCCAGCAAATCGGCCAAGCGTATTGCGCTTGCAATCGGCAATTCGCCGCTTGTAAAAACCGCTGTCGCCGGCGAAGACGCAAATTGGGGCCGGGTGGTCATGGCGGTCGGAAAGAGTGGTGAACCGGCCGACCGTGATCGTCTCTCGGTGAGTTTTGGCGACATAAGAGTTGCCCATCACGGCATGCGTGAGCCCGATTATTCGGAAGCGGCAACGTCAGCCTACATGAAAAACGACCACATCCTCATCAATGCTGATATCGGGTTGGGAAAGGGCAAGGCAACGATATGGACCTGCGATCTCACCAAGGAGTACGTGGCGATCAATGGCGATTACCGCAGTTGACGGGGAATGAGTCTTAACGATGCCGGGACTGGCCCAAATACGCAGATTGGAGGCCGCCGCTTTCAGGGCTTGGCCGGCAACAAGTGTGCAGCATGACGGTACGTGGTCGGTCAGGCTGACAGCGAGCCATCCGTCCCGGCGGCTGAACTCGGTAAATCCCCTTGATCCAAACGACCACCACGACATTCCCGCCCGGGTCGAAAGGGTGGGGAAAAAATTCAGGGACTATGGACGCGAGTTGACCTTCCGCCAATCTCCCCTCGCACCCGCGGATCTGTCCGCATATCTGGCGGATCTTGGATTTCAGCGTCTCGGGCATTCGCTCGTTTTAAGCGCGCCAATCAGCGTTTTGGCCACAGAGAACGCTTTTGATCAGATACCGCTCAAGGATATTGGCCGTTACGTTGACGCCTCCATCCTGATCCATGAACATGATCCCCAAATGAAACCAGGGCTCTCCGAAGTTATTTCGGCAATAAAGCCGACAGCCGGCATGTTTGTTCTGGAAGATGACGGCGGACCGGTGTCGAGTGTCATATGCGTTCAGGACGGCAGTCTGGCCGGCATTCTCGACATGGGAACACGCATGGAGCAGAAACGGCAAGGCAAGGGCAGAAGGCTTCTTGCCGCCGCCCTCAAATGGGCAAGGGCAAGAGGGGCCGATACTGCCTGGCTTCAGGTCGAAAGCGACAACGTTGCCGCCTGCAAAATGTACGAGAGCCTGGGCTTCGACGTAGCTTACTCATACTTCTATCTGGTCAAGCGGGGCGCACCTTGAAGGACAAACTGCCGGTTCTTCTTGTTGCCGCCTGTGCGTTGGTTGATGCGGACGGCCGGGTGCTCATTGCCCAGCGGCCGCAAGGCAAGAGCATGGCCGGCCTCTGGGAATTCCCCGGCGGCAAGGTCGAACCTGGCGAAACCCCCGAGCAATCACTGATCAGGGAATTGCAGGAGGAATTGGGGGTGACCACCAAGCCTGCCTGTCTTGCGCCTTTGACTTTTGCCAGTCACTCATACGAAGAGTTTCATCTCCTGATGCCGCTCTTCGTCTGCCGCAGGTTTGAGGGCTGGCCAACTGGCCGGGAGGGTCAGTCTCTGAAATGGGTGCGTCCACGGGAGTTGCGGAACTTTCCGATGCCCCCCGCCGATGAGCCCCTCATACCCATCCTGGTCGACCTGCTCTGAGAGCTCTGACAACTCCCGGAACATCCGCAAATGACTTTACCGTTAAGCCATCCTTTATTGCTTGGGGCTATTTTACCGTTGTCAGCTGGCGGGACGAGCCGGTCTTTTGGGGAGTGGGTGACGTGTCCAAGACAACTAATGACACCGGCAAAGAGGCTGAAGAACAGCTTTCTTTCAACTGGATCGAAAGCGGCGCTCTGCGCGTTGCTTTGCTGTTTGGCTCTGTTGCGGTGGCTTTTGCATTGATTTTGACCCCGATTATCGACCGTGGGGCCGGTAGCGTGATGGCAAAGCGCGCAGTTTCAACCGAATTGGACAGAATTGCCACCGGATCGGTCAGCGACAACAAAGTGTACACGATACGCCGCAGTGTGCTTCAATCCTCTCCTTCAGCCGTCTGCGTCATCTCGCAGGACGGTGTCCAGCGCGGTTCATGCTGACCAAATTCCGGAGGGAAAATGCGAACTAACGCATTCCGCATGCGTTAACGAATCCGCGTTAAGCTTAACGCAGAAATTGGTTCGCTGAAGGAACGCAAAAGTGTTGAAGAAATTCTGGGAAGACGAGTCTGGAGCAACCGCAATCGAATACGGTTTGATCGGTTCGCTCATCGCCGTCGCCGTCATTGGCGGTTTCTCGGCGCTCGCTCAAGCGGTTTCTGACATGTGGGGCGACAACAATGGCAAGATCGCCCAAGGACTGAACTGACACAATACACCGCGGACTTCCATTCATTTTGGCCCGCAGGCTTGATTGCTGCGAGCCTTTGCTTTTGCCCTGCCTTGCTTACCTCAAGCATTCTGTCTAAGAAGCCGCCCGTTCCTACATCCCCATTGGAACGATTGTTTTGGCAAAAGACTTCCGGTTGTTTGCATGGCGCGCATCGTAATGAAATTCGGCGGAACATCGGTCGCTAACCTCGACCGCATCCGCAATGTAGCTCGCCACGTGAAACGCGAAATCGACCAGGGCCACGAAATCACGGTCGTTGTGTCTGCCATGTCGGGAAAAACCAACGAGCTCGTCTCCTGGACACGTGAAGCATCATTGCTGCACGACGCGCGTGAATATGACGCCGTTTTGGCCTCGGGCGAGCAGGTTACGTCCGGATTGCTCGCCATCGTCCTGCAGGACATGGGGATCAACGCGCGCTCCTGGCAAGGTTGGCAGATCCCCATCCGCACCGATAACGCCCATGGCGCCGCCCGCATTCTTGACATTGATGGAACCGAACTGGTTCGGCGCATGGCAGAAGGCCAGGTGGCCGTTGTTGCCGGTTTTCAGGGCATCGGGCCGGACAACCGCATTTCCACCCTCGGACGAGGCGGTTCCGACACGAGCGCTGTAGCGATTGCCGCAGGCGTCAAGGCGGACCGCTGCGACATCTACACCGATGTGGATGGCGTCTACACAACAGACCCCCGCATCGAACCAAAGGCGCGCCGCCTGGCGAAGGTCTCGTTTGAGGAAATGCTTGAAATGGCGTCGTTGGGCGCAAAAGTACTGCAGGTTCGTTCCGTCGAATTGGCTATGGTGCACAAAGTGCGCACTTTCGTGCGCTCGTCATTCACAGATCCCGATGCTCCGGGCATGGGAGATCTGATCAACCCTCCCGGCACACTGATTTGCGATGAGGATGAGATTTTGGAACAAGAAGTCGTTACCGGTATTGCCTATGCCAAGGACGAAGCGCAGGTGTCGTTGCGCCGTGTTGCCGACCGGCCGGGAGTGGCCGCAGGAATATTCGGCCCCCTCGCGGAAGCCAACATCAATGTCGATATGATCGTCCAGAACATTTCGGAGGACGGCTCGCGCACGGACATGACCTTTACGGTGCCCGACAGCGACATTGACAAGACGCGAGCGGTGCTCGCGAAGATTCAGGAGACCGTCGGTATCGATGCAATCCAGTCCGAGACCGGCATGGTCAAAGTGTCCGTCATCGGCATCGGCATGCGCAGCCACGCCGGCGTTGCCGCCACCGCCTTCAAGGCGCTCGCCGACAAGGGCATCAACATCCGCGCGATCACCACGTCGGAGATCAAAATCTCCATTTTGATTGACGGTCCCTACGCCGAGCTTGCGGTTCGCACACTTCACTCGATTTATGAGTTGGACAAGCACTAGTCGGGCTCGGATTCCGCCAGCTTTATCAGGTTGCACAAGGCCTCCAGGCCCATTCTATTCATGTGCTTTCGTCCAAGCGCGATGTCGATGCGCATGGCAAGTTCGTCGGGGTCGCCATTCCTGAGATCACCGAGGCGGCGAATCCCGATCTCAGTCAGATAACTGATCATTTTGGGTCCGATGGAATGGGCACGCAGCATCTTTTGCTGCTCTGCGAACTCGATTTTCGCCATGGGATTTCCTCGAAAGGTCAAGTCCAAACCGTTTCTAAACGCTTTTGGGCTATCGCAGTCTATTGGGAAAGGGTCCACAGGAGTTCGTTTTGCGGTTTTCCGCCACCCTCGTTGCAAACCGGTTGTTACCCGCCTCACTCGCGGGTCCGGCAAGGCCGTGGGCACAAAAGATCGACGCCATCCTGAACGATACCTCCGTCAGCGGACACGCTCAGCGCATGGCGCTGATTGCGTTTTCTATTCGCATCGTCAGCGCAGCAATTGCCTTTTTCTCGCAGATCCTTCTTGCCCGCTGGATCGGAGGCTTCCAATACGGCATTTTTGTCTTGGTCTGGACGGCAGCAATCATTGCCGGAAATCTTTCCTGCTTTGGGTTTCACACCACCATCATTCGCTTTGCTCCGGAATATCTTGCGCGCCACAAATACGCCGACCTGCGCGGGCTGCTTCTGACCGGGCGCATTTTCGCGATTTGCTCGGCCAGCATCATCGCCCTACTAGGTGCAATTGGCGTTGCCGTATTCTCGCAGTCCATTGAAAACTACTATATCGCACCCTTCTACCTCGGCATGCTGGCACTGCCGATGATTGCGTTGGGCGACACGCTGGATGGCACCGCCAGAGCCAACTCCTGGCCGTTTCGCGCCCTTTCGCCAACCTACATCATTCGTCCCGTTCTCATTCTTGCCGTCATGATTGCTGCGCTCATGCTGGGATACGAGGCGAGCGCCAAGACTGCGATTGTGTCAGCCATCATTGCGACTTACGCGACAACAGTCTTCCAACTCGTGTCGGTGACAGCGGGATTGGATCTCAAACTTCCTGCCGGACCCAAGCGGGTGAATTTCGCCGAGTGGTTTGCCGTGTCACTGCCGATCTTTCTTGTTGAAGGTTTCCTCTTTCTCCTGACAAATTCGGACGTGCTCGTTGTGGGATACTTCATGGACCCGCAACATGTGGCCGTGTATTTCGCTTCGGTGAAAATCCTGGCGCTTGTCCATTTCGTGTACTTCGCGGTGAAGGCTGGCGCCGCCCAACGTTACTCGCAGCTCATTCATGCCGGCGATCGCGCAGCGCTGGCTTCCTTTGTGCGGGACTCGGTCTCCTGGACGTTCTGGCCAGCCCTTTTTATGAGTTGCGTCGTGCTGATCGTCGGCAGGCCGCTGCTCTCGCTATTCGGGGAAAACTTTGTCGAGGGATATCCGCTGCTGTTCGTCCTGGTGGCGGGCGTCATGGCGCGTTCGGCGGTGGGTCCGGCCGAAAGCCTGCTGAACATGTCTGGCAACCAGAGCATTTGTGCGGCCCTTTATGCCGTGACACTTTGCTTCTCGCTGACACTGGCTATCGTCCTTATCCCGCAATTCGGGCTTTGGGGCGCAGCCTGCGCCTTTGCGAGCGGCATGGTTTTTGAATCAGTTTTGCTCGGCCTCGCCGTCAAGCACCGGCTGGGTCTTTCGGTCTCCATCTTTTCGCGCAGGCTTCCTGCAACAGAAGGCGGAGCCTGAAATGGCGGCACTTCCCATATTTGAGGAAACGACAGGCGGCGCCGCGGCAAGCATGATGGCCGGACTTGCCGGTTTCGATTTGCCGGAAGCGTCGAAAATCCATTTCGAAGGTCTGGCGCACGGGCGCAGTGGCCGCCGCCTTTCTGCCTATGCGGCAAGCGCCGGCTTTGATTTGCAGGAAGAACTGGAATACCTGACCTACCGCGCGGTCGAACCCAACATCTTCTTCAATCCCCGCATTCTGGCTCCCGCCATGCCGCGCCTGGATGACCGGCAAATTCGGTTCATCACCCTGCGCGACGAGGAAAGTGAGCGCAGCCGTCTGCGCTTCCTGATGCCCTATTCGATCGAGCGGCCAGGGTTCAATGTCGGCGTTTCCGTCATCCGCGCCTGGTCAACACCGTTCGGCCCGCTCGGTTCTCCCCTGATCGACAGGGAAGATCCCGTAGGCATCGTCGAAGACGTTCTCGACATACTTTCCCGGCCGCACCTGAAACTGCCCGAAGTCCTGCTTATTCCGGATATTCGGATCAACGGCGCCGTTGCGAGTGCCTTCCGGCAGGCTGCAATCGGGCG
>JANNRN010000479.1:0-2031 GCA_031401375.1 Phyllobacteriaceae bacterium
AAAATCGCCGAAGACTTATGAGCGTGTATTCGCCATGCACGGGCCGGGACCGGATCACGCCATGATGGTGGGCAACTCGCTGAAATCAGACGTGGTGCCTGCCATTGCCGCCGGAAGCTGGGGCGTGCATGTGCCGCATCAACTGACCTGGGAACTCGATCATAGCGAGGCGCCTCAGGGTGAGCCGAAGTTTCGGGAAATTGTGCACCTCGGCAAATTGAGGACGCTTATTGATGAAATAAATCAAGAACATAAGCGGCCGGCTTGAATCAGTTCTTGATCCGGTGCGCGGCTTTGTGACACGGTTCAGGGAATGGGGACGCAACATGCTTTCCGTGATTATTGAAACGAAGGACCAGGCCGAAGAGCTGGCGCGCACTTTGGCAAGCCTGGTGGCGGCGGCGGTGGAGGGCGTACTGCGCGATGTGACGGTGCGCGATCACGGTTCGAGCGACCTGACCCGGCAGGTTTGCGAGGCCGCAGGTGCGAACTGGCTCGATCACGGTGACATTGGCGATGCAATCAGGAAGACGCGCTGCGACTGGATATTGCTGCTTGCGCCTGGCGCGCGATTGCTCGACGGCTGGACCGAGCCGGTCGTCAAGCACATGCAAATGTTGAATTCTCCCGCGCGCTTCGCACGATCGCGCGCTCACCGGCTTGGGTTTTTCGCGCGGATTGGCAAGAGCCGGAACGCCTTGGCCGAGGGATTGTTGATCCATAAGCGCCAGGCGCTGGCTTTGGCGCGAAGCGGCATGAATTCTGAAGGTCTGGCGCAGGGATTGGCGGCAAAACGCCTGCTCGCCGAAATCGCGCCGGCGGATTAGGGTGTTTACCGGCGCATCCTGCGCTATTGCGGGCAACGTTTTTCGAACGGGTCAAGATCGCGGTTCTTGAGAAGGCCGGGAAAGCCAAGTCCGGCCATTTTTTCGCAGAATTCCTCGAACTTGATGCCGCTATCGGTGTACTCGACCGCGAACACGGCTTTGCCCATCGCACGAAACGGTGCGAAATCCGCGCACCAGCCTTGGTCGAAGCAGTCTTCCAGCAGTGCCCAATCATAATGCATTGACAGATCAGGCAAAAGGCCGGGCACATTTTTGAGGCCAATGGACAGACCGCGCTGATGCGCCTCGACAGCGATCCAGCGGTTGAAGCGCAATTGATCGCCACGGGTGAGGGGAAAGCCTGATTGCTGCTCGAATCCATCGAGATTATCCGGCTCAATGGCGTCGAAGCCCTTTTGTTTGCAAAGATCAAACCGGGCGCGCAGCACGGGCGCGAGCGCGTCAACCTGCCGAATGTCCAGCCAGCGCTCGCCGGCCCAGCCTTCGTACGCCTTGCCGATGACCTCACGTGGAAAATCGCCGATGTCCGGCCGCCAGTCTTCGTAAGCGCCGACGTTGATGTAACAGACGAGATGCGCACCCCTGGATTTCAGCAAGGCTATTGTTTTGGCATCGGTATCGAACAGGTCGAGATCAATGACATCGGCCATGGGCGGGGCGGCGGCTTCACTCAGAACCCAGGAGAACGAAGCGCCGGGTTCGGGCCTCCAGAACTCACTCGTCCATGACGGGAGGGTTGCACTGGCGAGCACGGCGAAGGATGCGAAAGCTAATTTTCTCATGCGTACACGTCCTGCCGGGATTTATCACCGCAGCGTTTCCGGCAATCTTGTCAGGAATGTGCCTTGCGCTTCAGACTTTGGTCCAAGGCCAGCGAGCTGCGCGTGGCCTTCACAAACCAGTGCGGGTGTTGGCGTTTCAGGGCCGAGGCAGCCGATTGCGCGGTGCCTGCGCTTGCAAACAGGCCAAAACACGTGGCGCCGGAACCGGACATGCGGGCGAGCATGGCGCCATGGTCATGCAAGGCGGCCAGACAATCGGCAATGACCGCGTGCTGCGCCATTGCCGGGCGCTGCAGGTCATTGCGCTGCGCGGACAGCCATTCGCAAACCGCGTGAACCGAGGTCAGGTTCGACTTCAGGGACATCGGGCGATTGTCTTTCTTGGTGAGCGCCTTGAAGAT
>JANNRN010000480.1:0-2767 GCA_031401375.1 Phyllobacteriaceae bacterium
ATGGATGAGGGCCGAAACGGGGGTCGGGCCTTCCATTGCATCCGGCAACCAGGTGTGCAGCAGGAATTGCGCCGACTTGCCCATCGCGCCCATGAAAAGCAGAAGCGCGACGACGGTGATCGCGCCTTGCTTGTCGAGCGAATAGCCAAGGAAATTGAGGACCGTCTGCCCGGTCGTGCCTTCAGGCGGGATATAGGTGACGGCGTTGGCGAAGATGTCCTCGAAATTCACCGATCCGAACAAAACGAATATGCCGAATATGCCGAGCGCGAAACCGAAATCGCCGACGCGGTTGACGATGAATGCCTTGATGGCGGCCGCGTTCGCCGACGGTTTTTTGTACCAGAATCCGATCAGCAGATAGGAGGCAAGGCCGACGCCTTCCCAGCCAAAGAACATCTGGACAAGATTGTCGGCGGTGACCAGCGCCAGCATCGCGAAGGTGAAGAGCGACAGATAGGCAAAAAAGCGCGGACGGTCCGGGTCGTGATGCATGTAGCCGATCGAGTAGACATGGACCAGCGACGACACGGTGTTGACGACGACCAGCATGACCGCGGTCAGCGTATCAACGCGAAGCGCCCAATCGACGGTGAGATTGCCGGACTGGATGAAAGAAAGCACGGGCACGCGAAACGCTTCGCCATGACCAAGTCCGACGCTGAAAAACACAATCCATGACAGGAGGGCCGCAATGACCAAAAAGCCGGAGGTGATGTATTCGGACGCCTTGGCGCCAATCGACTGGCCGAACAGGCCTGCGATCAGGAAGCCGAGCAGCGGCAGGAAAACGATGGCTTGGACCATGACTGCCTCAGCCTTTCATCATGTTGATGTCTTCGACCGCGATGGAGCCGCGGTTGCGATAGAAGACAACGAGGATTGCAAGACCGATGGCAGCTTCCGCCGCAGCGACAGTCAGGACGAAGAGCGCGAATATCTGGCCGGTCAAATCGTTGAGCACGGCGGAAAAGGCGACGAAGTTGAGGTTCACCGCAAGCAGAATGAGCTCCACTGACATCAGGATGACGATGACGTTTTTCCGGTTGAGAAACACGCCGAAGACACCAAGGGTGAACAGGATAGCGGAGACGGTCAGATAATGTGCGATGGTGATTTCCATGATCACAGCCCCTCCCCCGATTTGACTTTCCTGATTTCGATCGCGGTCGCTGGCGTGCGGGCAACCTGTGCGGAAATGTTCTGGCGTTTGACACCGGGCTTGTGATGAAGCGTCAGGAGGATCGCACCGATCATGGCCACCAGCAGCACGAGGCCCGCGATCTGGAAATAGAGGACGTAGTCCGTGTAGAGCACGTCGCCGATTGCCGCGGTATTGCTGCGCTCAGTCAGCGCCGGAATGGGCTGCGCGGTGGCGACACCAAGTTTCGGCGCAAACACGCTGCCGCCCAGAACGACAATCAGTTCAGCCGCAAGAACAATGCCGACCAGCGCGCCGATTGGCGCATATTCGAGCGCGCCCTTCTTGAGTTCAGCAAAATCCACGTCGAGCATCATGACGACAAACAGGAAGAGCACGGCGACCGCACCGACATAAACGACAAGCAGGATCATTGCGAGAAACTCGGCGCCGGTGAGAAGGAAAAGCGCGGCGGCGTTAAAGAACGTGAGGATCAGGAACAGAACCGAATGGACAGGATTGCGCGCTGCGATCACCATGAAGGCGCTCGCCACGGCAATGAAGGCGAAGAGATAGAAGAAGATCGCCTGCAGACCTGTCAGCATGGGTTCCCCCGGTTTCTTTCCCGGCCGGTTTTGTGGCCGTCTTGTCTGGTTTTTTCCGACTCCCGCCGTCAAAACCGCGTGTCTCTTAGGACAGGGGCTACGCCCCGTCCACCCTCAAAAACTCACCGGTACGGCGCGTCCATCGCGATGTTTGCGGCGATTTCCCGCTCCCAGCGGTCTCCGTTGGCCAGCAGTTTTTCCTTATCGTAGTACAGTTCCTCACGCGTCTCGGTGGCGAACTCGAAATTCGGCCCTTCGACAATGGCATCGACCGGACAGGCTTCCTGGCAAAAGCCGCAATAAATGCATTTGACCATGTCGATGTCGTAACGCACCGTACGGCGGGTGCCGTCATTGCCGCGCGGCCCGGCTTCAATGGTGATCGCCTGCGCCGGACAAATCGCTTCACACAATTTGCAGGCGATGCAGCGCTCCTCGCCGTTCGGATAGCGGCGCAGCGCGTGCTCACCGCGGAAACGCGGCGAGATCGGGCCTTTTTCGTGCGGATAGTTGATCGTGTATTTCGGCGCGAAGAACTGGCGCATCGAAAGGAAGAACGCGCCGACAAATTCGGCGAGCAAAAGTGATTTTGCGGCTTGGGCAAGAGCACTCATTCTGGTTCTCCTTACGAACTGAAGCCGGAAAGTTTCAGGAAGGCGGCGGTGATGACCACCATTGCCAGCGAAATCGGCAGGAAGACCTTCCAGCCCAGGCGCATCAATTGATCATAGCGGTAGCGCGGTACGAACGCCTTCACCATGGAAATCATGAAGAAGACCATCGAGACTTTCAGCACAAACCAAACGACGCCCGGCACCCAGGTGAACGGCGCAAAATCAAACGGGGGCAGCCAGCCGCCAAGAAACAGGATGGTCGTCAGCGCGCACATGAGAACGATGGCGACATATTCGCCAAGGAAAAACAGAAGGAAGGGCGTTGAGGAATACTCAATCATGTGACCGGCGACGAGCTCAGACTCCGCTTCCACCAGATCAAACGGCGGGCGGTTGGTTTCAGCCAG
>JANNRN010000481.1:0-2754 GCA_031401375.1 Phyllobacteriaceae bacterium
TGACCCTGCCGCTCATGCGGAATGACCCAGCCGATTGAGGCGATATCGGCGATCGAATAGTCTCCGGCAAGGAATGGGTGCGCTGACAGGCGCTTGTTCATGACACCATAAAGGCGGTTGACCTCGTTGGTGTAGCGGGCAATGCCGTATTCGACTTTTTCCGGGGCGTATTGGCGAAAATGATGCGCCTGACCGGCCATGGGGCCAAGGCCGCCGACCTGCCAGAACAACCATTCGTCGACGGCGACACGGGCGCGTTCGTCCTCTGGATAGTACTTGCCGAACTTGCGGCCAAGATATTGCAGGATCGCGCCGGACTCGAACACGGAGACCGGTTCGCCGCCGGGGCCTTGCGGATCGACAATGGCCGGCATGCGGTTGTTCGGCGCAATGGCGAGAAACTCCGGCTTGAACTGGTCGCCGCGGCCGATGTTGACGTATTTCACCGCATAGGGAACGCCGAGCTCCTCCAGCATGATGCTGATTTTCCAACCGTTCGGGGTCGGCCAGTAGTAAAGATCGATGGGTTTGGACTGCGACGGCATTCGGATCACTCCTGTTGTGCACGCACCCTAAAACAAGGACGGCGTCCGGCCAAGCGAATGCGGCGTTTACCAAGCTGAACTGCAAATGAATGCCGTTCTCAGCCTCAGTTCAGCGCGTCTCCCTTAGTTTGGCGGCAACAGGAGACGAAAATGAGCTTTGAAACTGCCGTTCTTGCCCGCCGCTTCACCATCATCTGCCTGCTGGCGCTGATCTTCGGCATCTTATTCGCCGCCTTGATCGAAAATTTCGCCAGGCCCGCAAGAGCGTTCGAACTGGGGCAATTGCAGGCTTGCTCACTGACCGGCCACGTTTCATGCACCGCAACAAGATAGACAAACCTTACATGTCACACCAGGGACACATCATGAAATCCACCCAGCGCACTGCCAGTTTTGCGCTCAGCGCACTCGCCGGCGCAATCCTGCTCATGGGCCCCGCCATCGCGATCACAGCTTCCAAGGCGGAAGGGCGCGCCGACAAGGTTTCAGGCGCGGGTTTCGTCTTGATGGTTTCGCTTCAGCGCATGGGATGACAAATCCATGACGCTTTCAACAGGGCGTCACGCAAACGTTACGCGCAGCGATGGCCCCTTTCGCAATCGCGCGCGAGTGTTTATGTGCTTGCCATGAGCAAACACACGATTTTCGACACATCCGCCATCATCACGCCGCCGCCGATCGAACCGAAGAGTTTTTCTTCCGCCAAAGAGGCTGTCGCCGCGCTGCACACGCTTTATGAGCGCAACACAGGATTTTTGCGCGAGGCATTCGACGCCGTTTCACACGGACAGCCGCCGGCCGGGCGCTTCCGTGCCTTTTATCCCGAACTGCGCTTTAAAACGACCAGCTATGCCCAAGTCGACAACCGCCTGGCCTATGGCCATGTTTCTTCACCGGGCGAATACTCGACAACCATCACACGGCCGGATCTGTTCGAACGCTACCTTGGCGAACAGATCCGCCTGCTCCTGAAAAGCCATGACGTTCCCATTGTGGTGGCCGAGTCCTCAACGCCGATCCCGGTGCATTTTGCCTTTCTTGAGGGCACGCATGTGGACGCGTCCGTTGCCGAGACCTTCACGCGCCCGCTGCGCGACGTTTTCGATGTGCCGGACCTTGCCGACACCGATGACCGCATCGTCAACGGTACGTTCGAAGACCGGCCCGGCCAGCCGCTGCCGCTGGCGCCGTTCACTGCGCAACGCATCGATTATTCGCTGCACCGGCTGCAGCATTATACGGCAACCAGCCCCGGCCATTTCCAGAATTTCGTGCTGTTCACCAACTACCAGTTCTATATTGACGAGTTCGCCGCCATGGCGAAGACGCTGATGGCGGCGGGCGGCGGCGGCTACAACGCCTTTGTCGAACCGGGCGCGGTCACCACCATGGCCGGCGAGATTGAGCCTTCCAGCGGGATCGCCCCTGCCCGGCTGCCGCAAATGCCCGCCTATCATCTGGTCAAGGGCAATTCGCACGGCATCACCATGGTCAATATCGGCGTCGGCCCGTCCAACGCCAAAACCATCACCGATCATATCGCGGTGCTGCGCCCGCACGCATGGCTGATGCTCGGTCATTGCGCGGGCCTCAGGAATTCGCAGGCGCTGGGCGACTATGTGCTGGCCCATGCCTATGTGCGCGAAGACCATGTGCTGGATGCCGATCTTCCCGTCTGGATCCCGATCCCGGCGCTTGCCGAAGTGCAGGTGGCGCTGGAAGACGCGGTTGAAGAAGTGACCGGGCTTGAAGGGTATGAACTGAAGAAAATCATGCGCACCGGCACGGTGGCGACGATTGACAACCGCAATTGGGAGCTGAGGGACCAGCGCGGCCCGGTGCAGCGGCTGTCGCAGTCACGGGCGATTGCGCTCGACATGGAATCGGCGACCATCGCCGCCAACGGCTTCCGCTTCCGCGTTCCCTATGGCACGCTGCTGTGCGTTTCCGACAAGCCGCTGCACGGCGAATTGAAGCTGCCGGGCATGGCGACCGAGTTTTACAAGCGGCAGGTTGCCCAGCACCTGACCATCGGCATCAGGGCAATGGAAAAGCTCGCCGAAATGCCGGACGAAAAGCTGCATTCGCGCAAGCTGAGGAGCTTTTACGAGACGGCATTTCGGCGAGCTTTTCCATTGCCCTGATGCCGATGGTCAGGTGCTGGGCGACCTGGCGCTTGTAAAACTCGGTCGCCATGCCCGGCAGCTTC
>JANNRN010000482.1:0-9741 GCA_031401375.1 Phyllobacteriaceae bacterium
GCCGCTTCTTGGAATCGTCGTACTGACCGCGCAGGGCTTCGATTTCGCCCTGGACCTTTTCGTCCTCAACAGCGAATGTCCACCATTGCGAACGCGGGAACTCGCCCATGACTTCTTTCGAAAGGCTGCCGCCCTTCTTGAAGTTCTTTGGGCCTGCGATGGCGGACTTGCCGTTCAGCATGTCCACAAGGCGGCCATAAACGTTGCGGTCGAGAATCGCCTGCTCGTCGTCGCGGTCCTTGGCGAGACGCTCGATTTCCTCGCGTTCAATGGCCATGGCGCGCTCGTCTTTTTCAACGCCGTGACGGTTGAAGACGCGCACTTCAACGACCGTGCCGAACGTCCCGGGCGGCATGCGCATCGAAGTGTCGCGCACGTCTGAGGCCTTTTCGCCGAAGATTGCCCGCAGCAGCTTTTCCTCCGGCGTCATGGGGCTTTCGCCCTTTGGCGTGATCTTGCCGACCAGAATATCACCGGGTTGCATTTCAGCGCCGATATACACAATGCCTGCTTCGTCAAGATTCTTCAGCGCTTCTTCTGAAACGTTGGGAATATCGCGGGTGATTTCTTCCGGTCCGAGCTTTGTGTCGCGGGCCATTACTTCGAACTCTTCGATATGAATCGAAGTGAACACGTCATCGCTTACAATGCGCTCGGAAAGAAGGATCGAATCTTCATAGTTGTAGCCGTTCCAAGGCATGAACGCCACGAGCACGTTACGGCCGAGCGCCAGATCGCCGAGTTCGGTTGAAGGGCCGTCAGCAATGATGTCCCCCTTCTCAATCCTGTCACCGACATGCACCAGAGGGCGCTGATTGATGCAGGTATTCTGGTTTGAACGCTGGAACTTCTGAAGCCGGTAGATGTCAACACCGGACTTGGATGGGTCCAGGTCCTCGGTGGCGCGGATAACAATTCGGGTAGCGTCGACAAGATCAACGATACCACCGCGGCGCGCACCAATGGCGGCGCCGGAATCACGCGCAACAATCGGTTCCATGCCGGTGCCGACAAACGGTGCTTCGGCGCGAACAAGCGGTACGGCCTGACGCTGCATGTTGGAGCCCATCAACGCACGGTTGGCGTCGTCGTTTTCGAGAAACGGGATGAGCGCTGCGGCAACCGAAACCAGCTGCTTGGGTGATACGTCCATCAAGTCGACGTTTTCACGGGGTGCCATGATGACTTCACCGGCATGACGGCAGATCACAAATTCGTCGATGAAGGCACCAGAAGCGTCAAGGTCAGCGTTCGCTTGCGCGACGTAGTGCTTGGCCTCTTCCATGGCCGACAGATAGATTACTTCCATCGTCACTTTGCCGTCGATGATCTTGCGATACGGCGTTTCGATGAAACCGTATTTGTTGACACGGGCGAAAGTGGCCAGTGAATTGATCAAGCCGATGTTCGGGCCTTCCGGCGTTTCAATTGGACATATGCGCCCATAATGGGTCGGATGCACGTCACGAACTTCAAAGCCTGCGCGCTCGCGTGTCAAACCGCCGGGTCCAAGAGCCGAAAGACGGCGCTTGTGCGTGATTTCCGACAGCGGATTGGTCTGATCCATGAATTGCGACAGCTGGGAAGACCCGAAGAACTCGCGTACCGCGGCGGCAGCTGGTTTGGCATTGATCAAATCCTGCGGCATCACCGTATCGATTTCGATCGATGACATCCGTTCCTTGATAGCGCGCTCCATCCGCAGAAGACCAACGCGGTACTGGTTCTCCATCAATTCGCCAACCGAGCGAACCCGGCGGTTGCCGAGATTGTCGATATCGTCGATTTCACCCTTGCCATCGCGCAGATCCACCAGCGTTTTGACAACCGAGATCACATCTTCCTTGCGCAGCACCCGCACCGTGTCCGGGCAGTCCAGTTCAAGGCGGATATTCATCTTGACGCGGCCAACCGCAGACAGGTCGTAGCGCTCCAGATCGAAGAATAGCGAGTTGAACATAGCTTCAGCCGTGTCCATCGTCGGCGGCTCGCCGGGACGCATCACGCGATAAATATCGAACAAGGCATCCTGACGGCTCTCATTCTTGTCCACAGCCAAGGTGTTGCGGATATATGCACCAACATTGACGTGATCGATGTCGAGAACCGGAATCTCGTCATAGCCGAGTTCGGTGAGAACCTTCAGGTTCTTTTCGTCCAGTTCGTCACCGGCCTCGAGATAGATTTCACCCGTGGCGAAATTGACGATGTCTTCGGCCAAATAGCTGCCAAAAATGTCCTCTTCCGCCGCACGGATGGCTTTCACGCCCTTGTCCGCCAAGAGTTTCGCCGCGCGGGCAGTGAGTTTCTTTCCAGCTTCAATGACAACTTCGCCGCTGTCGGCATCGACAACATCATTGGCGGCTTTGTAGCCCTTGTAGCGATCGGCAGCGTACGGAATACGCCATACTTTTCCGTCGCGCTTGAAGTTGTAGCGATTGTAGAAAGTCGACAGAATTTCTTCTGAATCCATGCCGAGCGCCATGAGCAAAGAAGTCGCGGGCAATTTGCGGCGGCGATCTATGCGCGCATGCACGACATCTTTGGAATCGAACTCGATATCGAGCCAAGACCCGCGATAGGGAATGACCCGCGCGGCGAACAGGAACTTGCCCGAAGAGTGGGTTTTGCCCTTGTCATGATCGAAAAACACGCCAGGAGAACGATGCATTTGCGAGACGATAACTCGCTCGGTGCCGTTGACGATGAATGTGCCGTTGTCGGTCATCAGGGGCATGTCGCCCATATAAACGTCCTGCTCCTTGATGTCCTTGATCGACTTGGACTGTGTGTCCGGGTCGATATCGAAGACGATCAGGCGAAGCGTGACTTTCAGCGGCGCCGAGTAGGTGAGGTCGCGCTGGCGGCATTCATCGACGTCGAATTTTGGCGCCTCGAATTCGTATTTGACAAATTCAAGCATGGAAGCGCCTGAGAAGTCGGAAATCGGGAATACTGATTTGAATACGGCTTGCAGCCCTTGATCCAACCGACCGCCTTCTGGCTCATCCACCATGAGAAACTGGTCATAAGAGGCTTTCTGCACCTCGATCAGATTTGGCATTTCAGCAACATCAGGAATGCTGCCAAAGTACTTGCGGACACGTTTGCGACCATTGAAAGTAAGGGTCTGAGCCATATGCGCTCCTCATGGGGCCCCGCAGGGCGTATGGTGGTTTCCGTAAAAACGGCTTCTAACGGGATCAACCCGTTTTCCAAAAACGCCATTGCGCCTTTGAAAAAAGGGTTGGACACAAGAACAAACCGGACCGGCGGCACAAGTCCGCCGGTCCGGGAAATTACTTGACGTCGGCCTTGGCGCCAGCTGCTTCCAGCTGAGCCTTGATCTTCGCCGCTTCATCTTTCGACACGCCTTCCTTGACCGCCTTTGGCGCGGCTTCGACAAGGTCCTTGGCTTCTTTCAGGCCAAGCGCAGTGATCGCGCGAACTTCCTTGATCACATTGATCTTGTTCGGGCCGGCTTCCGTCAGGATGACGTCAAACTCGGTCTTTTCTTCAGCGGCGGGAGCCGCAGCTGCAGCACCGCCGCCAGCGGCAGCGACAGCAACAGGAGCGGCGGCCGATACGCCCCACTTCTCTTCGAGCAACTTTGAAAGCTCGGAGGCTTCCAAAACGGTCAAGGATGAAAGGTCATCAACCAGTTTTTCAAGTTTAGACATGTTCAGTTTCCTGTATTGAGGTTTGCCAGTCTTGGCGTTTGATGAGTTTTTGCAGCGAGGAACGGCCTCATGCCGCTTCGTCCTTCCGGGCATAAGCTCCAAACACGCGGGCGAGTTGTGCAGCCGGCGCGTTGACGACTTGTGCAATGCGGGTAGCAGGGGTGACAATCATGCCAACCAGTCTCGCACGCAGTTCATCCAGCGAAGGCATCGTGGCAAGCGCCTTGACGTTCTCCGCATTGAGGCTTGTTGCGCCCATGGCTCCACCAAGGATAACGAGCTTGTCGTTCACCTTGGAGAATTCCATGGCCACTTTCGGCGCCGCGACGGGATCCGTCGCATAGGCGATGATTGTCTGACCTACAAAAAGGCCAGCCATCTTCTCCGACGCCGTGCCCTGAAGAGCGATCTTGGCGAGACGGTTCTTCGCTACTTTGACGGCCCCACCGGCACTGCGCATCCTGGAACGAAAGTCGTTCAGTTGCGAGACGGTGAGACCGACATAGTGGGCCACAACCACGGAACCGGACTCCTGAAAGACCCCATTCAATGATGTGACTAGTTCGCGTTTTTCCGCTCTATCCACAGCCACTCTCCAGTTGGCAGTTTGCGACCATTCGCAAATCTGCCGGTTCACTTTTGCCGCATGGTTCTGCCTTTCGGCCCAAGCGACGCTTCGAGGATCCTGTCCTTTGGCGTTAGTGCATTGTTTTCCGAGGAAAACTGCCGCACCGGCAAAAGGCTAACTGGTCAAACCTCATAACGGCAGCTTTCGCTGCCAGAATTTGGCTTTCCCCGTCTCATGCAGGCCAAAGGGATTAAGGCGGGCCACCTGCAATCTCGGACAGGATTTCCGGAAGTTCCCCTCCGGCTTTCACGCCCATAGCGGGCATGAAATTCTTCAACAAAAACTTTGGACGACGCCAAAGGTTCAAGAAACTTGTTACGCTGGCAGAGCAATCGTTGCCGGGTCAACCTTGACGCCAGCGCCCATGGTCGAGGAAATCGCCACACGCTTCAGATACGTACCCTTGGCGCCGGTCGGCTTGGCCTTGACCACCGCATCAGCGAAGGCGCGGATGTTTTCCTCAATCGCCTTGGCATCAAAGCTCGCCTTGCCAATGCCGGCATGGACAATGCCTGCTTTTTCAACGCGGAACTCAACTGCGCCGCCCTTTGAAGCCTTGACGGCAGCAGTCACGTCCATGGTGACCGTACCTACTTTAGGGTTCGGCATCATGCCGCGCGGGCCAAGCACTTTGCCCAAACGGCCGACGAGACCCATCATGTCCGGCGTTGCAATGCAGCGATCAAAGTCGATCTTGCCGCCGTTGACAATTTCAAACAGATCCTCCGCGCCAACGATGTCAGCGCCGGCGTTCTTGGCTTCTTCGGCTTTTGGGCCACGCGCAAAAACAGCTACACGAACCGTCCGGCCCGTACCGTTTGGAAGATTGACCACGCCGCGAACCATCTGGTCGGCATGACGCGGATCAACACCAAGGTTCATCGCAACTTCGATCGTCTCATCGAATTTGGCAATTGCACGTTCCTTGACCATCGATATGGCATTGGAAAGGTCATAAAGTTTGTTGGCATCGACGCCTTCGCGGGTCTTGGCAACACGTTTTGCAATTTTTGCCATCATCAACCTGCCACTTCCAGGCCCATTGAACGAGCCGAACCTTCAATCATCAACATGGCCGCATCAACGTCATTGGCGTTGAGATCCTTCATCTTCGCTTCCGCGATCTTGCGGATGTCAGATTTCGAGATCTTGCCTGCCGAACCACGTCCGGGTGTTTTGGCGCCCGACTTGATGCCCGCGTACTTCTTCAGAAAATACGAGACCGGAGGCGTTTTCATCACGAACGAAAACGACTTGTCGGCGTAATAGGTAATCACGACCGGAATAGGCGAACCCTTTTCCATGTCCTGGCTCTGCGCGTTGAACGCCTTGCAGAATTCCATAATGTTAACACCGCGCTGACCCAATGCCGGGCCGATTGGCGGTGAGGGAGTGGCCGAACCAGCTGGCACTTGCAGCTTGATTTGACCCATGACTTTCTTGGCCATCGTCTCTGCCTTCTTCGTTAGCCGGACTTCCGGCATTGCAGTTTGGTGGTCCGGTCAGACGGGCAGGCTAAGCGCCGCCGTTCCTCCCACCGCTCGCGACTGGACGGTCAAACCACCCAGCCGGTTTCGTCAAACCTTTTCGACTTGACCAAATTCCAGATCGACCGGCGTAGCGCGGCCGAATATCGATACCTCGACTTTGAGCCGGGAGCGCTCCTGATCGACCTCTTGAACAAAACCGTTGAAAGAGGCGAACGGACCGTCGGCCACACGCACTTGTTCGCCGATCTCGAAAGACATCGCCGATTTTGGCCGCTCCACGCCCTCTTGAACCTGCATCAGAATGCGATCGGCTTCCTTGTCAGGGATCGGTACAGGCTTGGAATCATTTCCGAGAAATCCCGTCACCTTGGGCGTGTTCTTGATCAGGTGATAGGCCTCGTCCGTCAGATTGGCACGCACCAGCACATAGCCGGGGAAAAACTTGCGTTCAGCGTCCACCTTGCGGCCACGGCGCACTTCCACGACCTTCTCGGTCGGCACGAGGATTTTTTCGAAAAGGTGCGACAAGCCTTTTTGCTTCGCCTTTTCCTCAATCGACTCCGCCACCTTCTTTTCAAAGTTCGAATAGGCGTGGACGATGTACCAGCGAGCCGTCATCAATATTTCCCCGTTAGGTGCGCTTAATTGCCAAAGCCAAGAAGAAGTTCGACACCCCATCCGAGGAGGAGGTCGGCGACAAAAAAGAATATCGCCGCCAAAAAGGCCATGACCATCACCATCAACGACGAAATCATGGTTTCACGGCGGGTCGGCCATGTCACTTTCGCAGTTTCTGCACGCACCTGTTGCAGAAAGGTGAACGGGTTTGTTTTGGACGCCATCTGCTACCTTGGGGGCAATGGGTGAGACACCCGAATCATGACTTCTATTTCAACACGACAGGGGGCGCGGAACCAGTTTTTGATTCCGCGCACCCTTTGTTATGACCGTTATATAGAGACCGCTCGAAAAATTCACAAGCGGTTTTTCTGCAGTTGCGTTTCGCGAATGGTCAATCAGCACACGTGGTGGGATAAAAGCGCAATGGCGCGAGCGGCGCTCTCAGATTTTCATAGCAGCCTGTGTTGACACGCAATGGACCGCGCATAGTCTCACAAGAACCAATAGAGCATTTCGGCTTTTGATGGAATCATCAAAAGCAAAGGACAATGCGGCGATTCAAGGGCTTGGACCGTATCGGCGTTTCCGTGAAACGCTGATACTGTCTAGCGTGCACGATTTGCCGCGCAACACGACGGGGATGAGGATGACAAGGGCAGAAGCCGCCGAGCCGGAACCGGTGCTCGTTCAGACCTCACTTGATGGCGTGACGACCCTGCGCTTGAACCGCCCGAGCAAGTTCAACGCGCTGTCGCTTGTTCTTCTTCGCGCGTTGCAACTGGCGCTTGACAGCATAGCCGCCGATCCCCAAGCGCGGTGCGTGGTCATTGAAGGCGCGGGCAAAGCTTTCTGCGCCGGTCACGATTTGGGCGAGATGCGCCAAACGTCAAGCCTTGAATACTACAAAGACCTGTTTTCCAGCTGCTCGCGGGTCATGCAAAGCGTCGTCAATCTGCCTGTGCCCGTGATCGCCAGGGTACATGGTATCGCCACCGCCGCCGGCTGTCAGCTGGTCGCCAGTTGCGACATCGCCATCGCCTCCCAATCTGCCGGTTTTGCCGTTTCGGGCATCAATGTTGGCCTGTTTTGCTCAACACCGGCGGTGGCCCTCTCCCGCAATGTTTCTGCAAAGCATGCGTTCAACATGTTGGTGACGGGCGATTTCATTGATGCACAAACGGCTGTTTCCACAGGTCTCATCAATCAAGCCGTTGAAGACGCCGACCTGGATGCGGCTGTGGCTGCCAAAGTGCGTGCCATTGTCAACAAGGACCCGCAAGCGGTGCGCTTGGGCAAGGCCATGTTCTACGCACAACGGCTGATGCCGCTGTCCGACGCCTATGCGTTTGCCTGCGACGTCATGGCGCGCAACATGATGCAGCCCGATACCATCGAGGCGGTCGACGCTTTTGTTGCAAAAAGGAGCCCAATCTTGAGTTTTAGGGCTCCTTACAGCGCATCAAAATGAAAGACCGCGCCGCATGAGACCATGATCATAGGCCTGCCTTTCCAATCCTTCGCGAAAGTCGGGATGGGCAAGCTTAATGAGGGCCTGCGCACGTTCCGGCACCGACTTTCCCTTCAGATTGACCATGTCGTATTCTGTGACGACATACATCACATCGCTGCGCGGGGTGGTCACGACATTGCCTGGCGTCAAATTCAAGACGATGCGGCTTCGGCGCTCGCCGCGCTTGTCATAGGTGGAGGCAAGGCAGATAAACGATTTGCCGCCAGCTGACGCATAGGCTCCACGGACAAATTGCAATTGCCCGCCGGTGCCGCTGATATGGCGGTGACCGTCCGATTCCGAGGCGACCTGCCCTTGCAGATCGATCTGGGTGGTGTTGTTGATCGAGATCACATTGTCGTTTTGCATGATGATGTGCGGGAGATTGGTGTGATCGACCGGACAGCAATGCATATCCGGATTCTTGTTCAGGCTGTCATATAGGGTACGGGATCCAAGCGCGAACGTGTAGGTGATCTTGCCAGGGTTCAGTTTTTTTCTGGCGCCGGTAATGCGGCCCGCTTTGTAGAGATCTATGATGCCGTCGGTCAGCATTTCCGTGTGAATGCCCAGATTCTGAACGCCGCTTTCCAGCAGCAATGTGCATGCAGCGTTTGGCATGCCGCCAATGCCGATTTGCAGACAATCGCCGTCTTTGATCTCGCCAGCTATCAGCCGCGCCACTGCGCGGTCAATGTCGCTGGGAAGCGGGTTCGGCAACTCGACGGCCGGCGCATCATCGCCCTCGATAATGTAGTCAACTTCACTGACATGCACGCCGGTCTGTTCGCCAAGGACATAGGGGTTACCTTTGGTGGTTTCGACAATCACCATTTTCGCGCGTTCAACAATGGCGCGGTGCCAAAGATTTGCCGCGCTGAAATTGAAGTTGCCGTCATTGTCCATCGGGCAGGTTTTCAGGATGACAATATCCACCGGTTCGATGAACCGCCGGTAGTAGTCCGGAATCTCGCCGAGATTCACGGGGAGATAGAAACAGCGTCCGGCATCGTGTTTCTTACGGTCATAGCCGGAAAAATGCAGGCTGAACCAATGCGCGTGATGACCGTCCGGGTCCGCCTCCAGCACAGCGCGCGGCCGCATGGACAAGCAATTGCGTATTTTCACGTTGGTGAGCTCGGTAATGCGCGCGCCCAGCGCCGTGTCGAACATGTCAGGCTGACAGAGCGAAGTGCCATATTCGAGCCACATGCCGGATTTGACAAAACTTGCCGCGTGTTCCGCCGATATATGCCGGGCTGGCGCGGCAGCGACCCTCGGTGCCATCTTCTCCCCCCGATTCTCCGGCGCTTTGCGGTGGCCATGAATTGAGGGCCAATTCTGAATGAACATTGCGATCCGCGCAAGCGACGCGCAGTCATCAAAGACGAACTAAATGGCAATCATGAGGAACAAAGCGCAGCCAGTTCGCCGCCGCAGCAAGCGCGGCCCGCGTTAACTGGCAGGGGCAGCAGGGTTCGAACCCGCGGCCTGCGGTTTTGGAGACCGCCGCTCTACCAACTGAGCTATACCCCTATTACGGCGTCGTAATTTCACAAGGCCGGATGTAATTCAAGTGATTTTCGCTTGAACCGCCTTCCGGCCACGCAATGGCAGATGAAAAGGGCGACCGAATGGCCGCCCTGCCCGCTTCTCTCACATTGTTGAGGCTACTCAATAATATTGGCAACGATGCCTGCGCCGACAGTTCTGCCGCCTTCGCGGATGGCAAAGCGCAGCTTGTCTTCCATGGCGATCGGCACGATCAGCGTCACGTCAACCGAGATGTTGTCGCCCGGCATCACCATTTCC
>JANNRN010000483.1:0-2147 GCA_031401375.1 Phyllobacteriaceae bacterium
CGAATTCCTCGAGATCGGCTGAAATATCAAATGTCACTTCCGCGCCCTTGTGCACCCCGCCAATGCCGCCAGTGGCGAATACCTTGATGCCGGTTTGCGCCGCCGCGAGCATGGTGGCGGCAACCGTGGTGCCGCCGGTTCGCTCTTGTGCGACGGCAAAGGCAAGGTCGGCCCGTGACAATTTCATCGCACCCTTGACCTTGGCAAGGGCCGTCAGGTCGCTGGCGCCGAGCCCGATTTTCAAGCGGCCGTCGATGACCGCAATGGTTGCCGGAACGGCGCCTTCCGCGCGGATGATGTCCTCGACCTTGCCCGCCATTTCGGCATTGGCGGGAAACGGCATGCCATGAGTGATGATGGTTGATTCGAGCGCAACCACCGGCCTTTTTGCCGCCAGAGCGGCTGCGGCCTCTTCTGAAAAATCCGTGAAAGCGCTCAAATCGGGGTTCATGCTGTTTCCTCTTGAATTGTCTTGATACGTGCGCGCGCTGGCGCGGCCAGTCCCTGAAACCGGATGTTCTTTCGCAATTCGACAACGGCGTCACGCGATTCAATTGTGGCCGTGGCCGCGGCCATACCGGACATGAGCGCGTCCGCAAGGCCAAGCCCCTGCATGAGGCATGCGGTTGTCACCCCGGCGAGCGCATCGCCGGCGCCGGTGACATCGACGATTCGCCGCGCGGCGGGCGGTTCCATCCGGCTGATCCGGCCATTCTCGAGAATGAGAACGCTCGCGGCGCCATTGGTCATGACCGCGCGCGCCAGTCCAAAACCGGAGAGCTCCTGCAAAATGTCGGGGCCGCCGCTTTCGTCTTCCGGCGGGCGCCCGGCGAGCGCATTGGCTTCGCGCCTGTTCATGAACAGGCAATGCACTTGGCTGAGCATTCCAGAAAAGCGGATGACCTTGGCCGGAGAAATGGCAATTGCGAACACTGGCTTGCCGGCCGACAGATCCATCAACTTGCCGATCGCCTCGGCCGGCATGTTGGCGTCGGTCAGTATGGCGTCGGCCGCCGCGATGGCGTCGCGGGTTTTTCTTCTTGAAATCTGGCGCGGCAAGGCGGTCTCATAGATGTCCATGTCGGCGAGCGCAGTGATCACATCGCCTGCATTGTCGATGATGGCGGTGTAGGTCGCCGTCTGGCGGTCCAGAAAAGTCGCGGACAGATCGTCGAACCTGGCGTCATGAATGGCGCGGGCGACAATTGCTCCCTGCGCGTCGCCGCCGCGCACCGACAGGAAAGCCACGTTGACACCAAGCTGAACCGCATTGCGCGCCGCATTGAAGACGCCGCCGCCAACTTCATCACGCATGACGCCCGGATTGGATGCGCCGGGCACATGCGCCTCGAAAAGCTGCCCGCGCCGGTCAATATGCGCGCCGCCAATCGCGAGCAGTTTGGGGGCAAGGAGTTTGGACCGTGTGATCATGGCCCGGTTCTAAAGCATTTGCAGGAAAAGTGGGAACCGGTCTTTCATCGTGAAATGCGCCTTGTCCTGCATCTGCAACAGCTCGGTGATTCGAGGAAAGGGGCGAATGGGAAAGTCAGACCACGTTCGACGTAAACAAAAAAAGAACACAACAGCATAAATTATTGTTTTTCAACAGGTTAACTGCTCTTGCCAAACAAGAACAAACCAGATACAAAAATCACAAGGGTTGGGAATGTCCGGCCTTCCAGTCAGGCACAGGGGTGTTATACCATGGCTCAAAACAATTTGCGGCTTGTAGAGGACAAATCGGTGGACAAGAACAAGGCTTTGGATGCGGCTCTGTCGCAAATTGAGCGCGCATTCGGCAAGGGTTCGATCATGCGGCTCGGCAAGAACGAGCAGGTGGTCGAGATCGAGACCGTGTCCACCGGTTCGCTCGGCCTCGACATTGCGCTGGGCATTGGCGGGCTTCCCAAGGGACGCATTGTTGAAATCTACGGGCCGGAAAGCTCGGGCAAGACGACCCTTGCCCTGCATGTGATCGCCGAGGCGCAGAAGGCGGGCGGCATTTGCGGCTTTATCGACGCCGAGCACGCGCTTGATCCGATTTATGCGCGCAAGCTTGGGGTTGATCTTGAGAACCTTCTGATTTCCCAGCCTGACACCGGCGAACAGGCGCTCGAAATCACGGACACATTGGTGCGCTCCGGCGC
>JANNRN010000484.1:0-7812 GCA_031401375.1 Phyllobacteriaceae bacterium
AGCGAACGCGATCCAATCCCAAGCTATTGCGAATTCGTACATTTCGTCCTCCAGCCGTAACTACTCGACAATTGCAAATGAACGTATCAAAGTGAACGGCGTGATGTCTCCAGCACTTTCAAAAAAGTCTAGATAATCGAATAGCTGGAAAGGGAGCCGATGTCCTACCTGAATAACCTGCGGATTTTTGTGCGGGTCGTCGAACTTGAGAGCCTGTCCGCTGCCGGACGTGACCAGCGTGTTTCACCCGCTGTCGCCAGCAATTCCATGAAGGAGCTCGAAAAGCATCTGGGTGTGCGACTGTTCAACCGTACGACGAGGAAGCTGTTTCCAACCGAACACGGCAAGATGTTCTACGAAGGAGCCATGAAGATCCTTGAGGCCGTCGCCGCTGCGGAGGGCGCCGTTGGCGACCTGTCGAAGAATCCGCGTGGCGCGGTGCGCGTGACAGCGCCGCTTGGCCTCGGCCGCCGTTTCATCGCGCCGGGCATTCCGGAGTTCCATGCGCAATATCCGGGCACAGAAATACGGCTGCGCCTGTCTGACCACAATGTTGATCTGATGGATGAAGGCGCGGACGTGTCGATCCGGCTTGGCACGCTGGAGGACTCAAACTTCCGCATGCGCGGCATCATGGATTGCCAGCGCGTGCTTTGCGCCTCGCCCGCTTATATCGAGAAGCGCGGTGTTCCGCAGTCGCCGGCTTCCCTTGCGGGCGAGAATCACAATTGCCTTCTCTTGCGCTACACCGGTTCGCAGGAGTTTTTCTGGATGCTCAACACACCAGATGGGATCAAAAAGTTCGAAGTGAAGGGTTTCTATGACACGGACGATGGCGATGTCCTGACCCAGTGGGCGGTGGATGGCCACGGCATCGTGAACAAGCCCAAATTCGAGGTGATGCATCACCTGCGCGAAGGGCGGCTCGTGCCGATACTTGAGAGTTTCCCGCCCCTGCCCGTCCAACTCGCCGCGATCTACCCGCACAAGAACTTTCAGGATCCGAAGGTGAAACTGCTGATTGAGTTCATTACCGAGCGCTGCCAGCGCATGATCAAGGAATTGATGGCGTAGGGAAGGATGCTTGCAGGCTACCGTCTGTTGGCCTTGACGGCTTTTTGCAGGCCAGCGGCCTTGTCGTTGGCGGGATGGCCCAACAGCGAGGTCAACACCTCGGCAGCCACAAGTGCCGCGATGACTTCGGGACGTTTATCGCGAACCTGCGTGCCGCCGATCGGACAAATGAGGCGCTGATGGCGATTGCCGCCGCCTCCCTCCCGCTCAAACCAATGCATGAATGTGGCCCGTTTCGACTTTGAGCCGATCATGCCGACATACGCCGCATCCTCACGCGCAAGCGCCTCCCGGACAATCAGAAAATCGAGGGCATGATCATGTGTGAGGATCAGAAAAGCGCTGCCGGCAGGAGCGCCGCGAACCTCGTCCTCCGGCACCGCGGTCAGTCGCGTCTCGGCGCCCTCCGGCGCTGCTTCAAGCTCCGCCCGGCGCGTGTCGACGAGAATTGACCGCACCGGCAGCAGTTTGAACGCACGCGTCAGCGCATTGCCGACATGCCCCGCCCCGAAAATGTAGACATGCGGCCGCGCCGCCTCTTCCTCCTGCAACCGGCGTTCAACCTCCCTGGCGAGTTCTTCGTTGACCTTTCGAAACGCGAGCACCACCCTGCCACCGCAGCACTGGCCGATCTCGGGGCCAAGCGGGATGTCGAGCCGGTCCCGATCGCTTCCGTCCCTCAGCATTTGCCGGGCGCGGTCAATCGCCATGTATTCGAGTTGCCCGCCACCGATAGTTCGTGCGATGGTTTTCTCTGTCACCAGCATGAAGGCCCCGGCGTCGCGAGGCGTCGAACCCTTCACTGACTCGACTGAAACAAGCACACAGCCAGACGGAGCGCGAAGCAATGAGGCTATGTCCTGACCACGCGCGCCCATTTGCGGCCCTCAGCGCGACTTGCGCAATCTCTCGATTGCCATGAGCACGCGTTCTGGCGTTGCCGGCGCATCAAGCCGCGGTGCGACTTTGTAGTCGGCAACTGATGCAACAGCCATGGAAATCGCCTCAAGCACGGAAACAGCCAGCATGAACGGGGGTTCGCCAACCGCCTTCGAGCGGCGGATGGTTTCTTCCTTGTTCTTCGACCATTCAGCAAGCGCCACGTTGAACTTGCGTGGACGATCAGAGGCAAGCGGGATTTTGTAGGTCGACGGCGCGTGCGTGCGCAACTGGCCTTTGCCGTCCCACCAAAGCTCTTCGGTGGTCAGCCAGCCCATTCCCTGAATGAACGCGCCTTCGACCTGACCAAGATCCAAGGCCGGGTTCAACGATTTGCCCACATCCTGCAAGACATCGGCGCGATCGACCTGATACTCACCGGTCAATGTATCAACACTGACCTCTGACACGGCAGCGCCATAGGCAAAGTAGTAAAAGGGCCGTCCCTTGCCTGCCGCGCGATCCCAGTGGATTTTTGGCGTCTTGTAGAAGCCCGCAGCTGATAGCTGGACCCGCGCCATATAGGCTTGCTTGATGAAGTCGGGGAACGAAAAGACCTTGTCTCCGACATGAACCTGGTTCGCCTTGAAAACCACCGCTGAAGGATCGTTGATGCCATACTTTTCACACGCGAAATCGACAAGCCTTGCCTTGATCTGCTGGGCTGCATTGGCGGCGGCCATGCCATTGAGATCAGTGCCCGACGAGGCGGCGGTGGCCGAGGTATTGGGCACTTTGGCCGTCGTCGTTGCCGTCACTTTAATGTAGTCGAGGTCGATCTGAAATTCGTCGGCGACAATCTGCGCGATTTTAGTGTAGAGGCCCTGCCCCATCTCGGTGCCGCCGTGATTGAGCTGCACCGAACCGTCATTGTAGACGTGAACCAAGGCACCGGCCTGATTGTACCAAGTCGCCGTGAAGGAAATCCCGAACTTGACCGGGGTGAGCGCAATGCCCCTTTTGATCACCGGGCTCGTCTTGTTGAACGCAATCGCCGCCTTGCGCCGCGCCGCGTAGTCGGATGAGTTCTCGAGTTCCTCGATGATCCTGTCGATGATGTTGTCTTCGACGGTCTGGTGGTAGGGCGTAAGGTTGCGGCCCTCCCCGCCGTAGAAATTGATCTTGCGGATTTCGAGCGGGTCCTTGCCGAGGGCATAGGCAATGTCCTCGATCATCCGTTCGCCGCCAACCAGACCCTGGGGTCCGCCGAACCCGCGGAAGGCCGTATTTGAAACGGTGTTCGTCTTGAAAGGCTTCGAAATCAACTTCACATTCGGATAGAAATAGCAGTTGTCCGCATGAAAGAGCGCGCGGTCCGTCACCGGGCCGGACAAGTCGGCTGAGAACCCGCAACGCGCCGAGTATACGGCATCAACAGCTTGAATCCTGCCATCGTCATTGTAGCCAACCTTGTACTCGACGCGAAAGTCATGCCGCTTGCCGGTTGCCACCATATCATCGTCACGATCCGGGCGGATTTTCACCGCCCGCCTGTACTTCTTTGCAGCCATCGTGGCGACCGCCGCAAACAGGTTTCCCTGTGTCTCCTTACCGCCAAATGCGCCGCCCATGCGCCGCACAATCACGTTGATGGCGTTGGATGGGATGCCCATCACATGGCCAACCATATGCTGGACTTCGCTCGGATGCTGCGTTGACGAATAGATGGTCACTTCATCGTCTTCGCCCGGAATGGCGTAGGCGATGTGCCCTTCAAGATAGAAATGATCCTGGCCGCCAATGCGCATTTCGCCATTCAGGATATTCTTGGAGTTTTTGAATCCCTCGGCGATATCACCGCGCTCCAGCTTGAGCGGATCGACAACAAATGGATAATTGGCCTTGTCCGCCTCCGCAACATCCGTCACGAAAGGCAGATCGCGATACACGACCACGGCTTTCTTGACAGCGCGCCGGGCTTCCTCACGCGTATTGGCGATCACCGCAAACATCGGCTGCCCATAAAACTCGACCTTGCCGACTGCAAAGACCGGATCATCATGGCGGCCAACAGGGCTGACATCGTTATGCGCCGGAATGTCCTTGTCGGTGAGAACGCCAACAACCCCCGGGGAGCTGCGCACCGCGTCGAGGTTGACCGAAACGATCTCGGCATGCGCGCGTTCGGAGAGCCCCAGATAAGCGTGCAGGCAGTCTGAAGGCTCGACAATATCGTCGATGTACTCGGCAAGGCCTGCAACGTGCTTGTGTCCTGAATCGTGGCGCTGGTTTTCATGAACACCGCCCTTGATCTTGGCGGCAGACTGGATCTCATTCATGTCATTCCCCTTTCTCAGGCAATAGCCTGGCGGTCGAGCCGCAACTGGCCCTGCGCGTTGGTGGTTTCGAGGAGGAAACGCTTGAGAAGGTTTCCGGTGACAAGCAATCTATATTCGGCCGATGCGCGCATATCGGTCAGCGGCTTGAAATCCTTGGCGAACTCGGCAATCGCCGCGTCCACGTTGTTCTGGTTCCAAATCTTGCCAGTCAGCGCCGCTTCGACATGGCTTGCCCGCTTGGGTGTCGCTGCCATGCCGCCAAATGCCGCGCGCAACTCCTTGACCTTGCCCTCACCGTCAAGGAACAGGCGGAAAGCAGCGCAGACGGCGGTAATGTCTTCATCAAGCCGCTTAGTCACCTTGTAACAGGCCAGATGACCGCCGGTTGCCAGATAGGGAATCTCGATGCTCTCGACGAAATCGCCGGGTTCGCGATCCTGCTTGCCATAGGCGACAAAGAAATTCTCGATCGGAACCGAGCGGCGGACCGTGCCTTTGCGCAGCACCACTTTCGCGTCGAGCGCAATGAAGGCAGGCGGCGTGTCGCCAATTGGCGAACCGTTGGCGACGTTGCCGCCAATTGTGCCCATGTTGCGCACTTGCTCGCCACCGATGCGGTCCCAAAGTTCTGTCAGCTGCGGGAAGTTCTTGGTCACGTAGGCAAAGGCCTGCGTGTAAGTCACGCCCGCCCCGATCACCAGTTTGTCCTTTTCCTCCGATATGCCCTGCAACTCGGACAGATTGCCGATAAACACAACCGGTGTGATGTCGCGCATGAATTTGGTGACCCAGAGCCCGACATCCGTAGAGCCCGCCACGATGGTCGCCGTGGGATTTTCGGCCAGAACGTCGGCAAAGTCGGCGGCATTTGCCGGAACAATGAGCTTTTCCTTGCCTTCGCCGACGACAACGCGCTTGCCGTCATTGAGCGCCAGCAGCTGTTTCTTGATATGGCTCCGTTCAGCGTACAGCCTGTCACTCTTGCGGTCGCTTCCCGAAGCCGCCTTTGCCGCCCGGATGATGGACTCATAGCCGGTGCAGCGGCACAGATTGCCCTGCAGCGCCTTTTCGATATCGAAAACCGATGGATCAGGGTTTTGCATCCACAGACCATAGAGAGACATGACAAAGCCCGGGGTGCAAAATCCGCATTGCGATCCGTGGAAGTCGACCATGGCCTGTTGAACAGGATGAAGGGTTCCGTCAGAACCCGCCAGCGCTTCGATGGTGACGACGTGGCAGCCATCCAGCGATCCGGTGAAACGAATACAGGAATTCACCGACTCGTAGATCAAATCGCCGTTAAGCAATCTGCCGACGAGAACGGTGCAGGCGCCGCAATCGCCTTCCGCGCAGCCTTCCTTCGAGCCGCGCAGCTTCCGGTCAAGTCTGAGAAAATCAAGCAATGTCTCGGTGGGCGAAACTGCCGAGAGTTCCACTTGTGTATCGTTCAGGATGAAATTCACCGAAGAGCGAATGGCGACTGTCATGTTTTTCAGCTCCCGCGATAGGTTGAATAGCCGTAAGGCGCAACGAGCAAGGGAACGTGATAGTGATCGCTCGTACTTGCAATGCCAAAACGGATCGGAATGATATCAAGAAAGCGCCGTCCATCAGCCTTGATGCCTGTGGCATTCAGATAGGCGCCGGCGTGGAAACGCAACTCGTATTCGCCAGCTTTCAGGGAATCTCCCGACAGCAGCGGCGCGTCGCAGCGCCCGTCATGATTGGTGTGAACCGAAAGCATGAGCTGCGCCTTTTCGTCCAAAACGGAATAGAGGTCGATGCGCATGCCCGCAGCCGGTTTTCCGCTCGACACATCAAGGACATGTGTGGTCAGCCGTCCAACTGAATCATGTTGTTTCAAGATGCGTTCTTCTCCCACTCGCTCATCTGCACCGCCACGATACGGCAAACTTGACCGCGAGGGAAATGCCAAGCTGATTGCAGGACTTTCAAAATTTTCCGCACCAATGTGCTATGGATTTATGCACCTGAAAAATGCGAGTTTTGTGCTGCAACAATATGGAATGACGACATGAGATATGTGCGTGACATGCAAGGCTATGGCGCCAACCCGCCGGACGCCAAATGGCCGGGCGGTGCATTGATCGCCGTCCAGTTCGTTTTGAATTACGAGGAAGGCGGCGAGAACTGCATCCTCCATGGCGATCAGGCCTCCGAAGCTTTCCTGTCCGAGATTGTCGGCGCTGCGGCCTGGCAAGGCCAGCGCCACTGGAACATGGAATCGATTTACGAATATGGCGCGCGCGCCGGGTTCTGGCGGCTGCACCGGATGCTGACCGGCAAGAATGTCGGCGTCACAGTCTACGGCGTTGCAAGTGCGCTTGCCCGCTCGCCGGCGCAAGTGGCCGCCATGCAGGAAGCGGATTGGGAAATCGCCTCGCACGGGCTGAAATGGATCGACTACCGCGACTATTCCATTGAGGACGAAACCAGGCATTTCCACGAAGCGGTCGCGCTTCACGAGGCGGTCACGGGCGCAAAGCCCCGCGGCTGGTACACCGGGCGCACCTCGGTCAACACCGTGGACATTGTCACCCGCGAAGGCGGTCTCGATTACGTCTCGGATACGTACGCCGATGACCTGCCATACTGGTATGAGGCCGACGGCAAGCACCAGCTGATCATTCCCTATACGCTCGACGCCAATGACATGCGCTTCGCCACACCGCAGGGCTTCAATTCCGGCGACCAGTTTTACACTTACCTGAAGGACTCGTTCGATACGCTTTATGCCGAAGGCAAGGCGGGATCGGCGAAGATGATGAGCATCGGCCTGCATTGCCGCCTGATGGGACGCCCCGGCCGCGCCGCGGCTCTGGCAAGGTTCATCGACTACATCCAGAGCCATGACAAGGTCTGGACGCCGCGCCGGATCGACATTGCCCGGCACTGGCAGGCGACGCATCCGTTCAAAGCGCATCCCGGCCGCCCGTCGCAGATGATGAAGTCCGGGTTCGTCACGAAATATGGCGGCGTTTTCGAGCATTCGCCGTGGATTGCCGAGCGCGCCTTTGATGGCGAACTCGGTCCGGCCCATGACACGGCGACCGGGCTGCATTCGGCGCTGTGCCGACAGTTCCGCACAGCCTCCGAGACCGAGCGCCTCGGCGTGCTCACGGCGCATCCGGACCTTGCCGGAAAGCTTGCCGCTGCCAAACAGCTCACCGCTGAATCCACCGCCGAACAGGCCGCGGCGGGTCTTGATTCATTGACCGCCGCCGAGAAGGCGATGTTTACGGCGCTCAACGATGCCTATGTGGCAAAGTTCAGCTTTCCCTTCATCATCGCCGTCAAGGGCCGCTCGAAGGCCGAAATTGTCGACGCCTTCAAGACCCGCATTGCCAATACGCGTGACGATGAGTTCGCGGCGGCGTGCAGGCAGGTCGAACGCATCGCGCTGCTGAGGCTGCGCGACATGCTTCCAGATTGAACCCGGAGAAACAAAATTGCAGACGATCAAACTTGAACCGCTGACCCGCGCGGCATTCGCGCC
>JANNRN010000485.1:0-4774 GCA_031401375.1 Phyllobacteriaceae bacterium
CACATGACCATGATCGAACCAGCGGCTGGCAAAACTTGCAAGCGCGTCGGTGGTAAAGTCGGCCGCCGTCGAAACCGCCGAAGCCGTGGCCGGCACGGTATGGGCGGCAAGCAACACGCCGCAGCGGGCGCTGCCGAGGTCTGTATCGCAATTCCGGCGTATGGTGCGTCCGCTCACACGGTCGAATTGGTCCATGCGGCTCTTGAGTTCCGCCTTGAACATGTTGCCGGACATTTCCACCCTGGCGATGGTCGCGACACGAAGCCGGGCGCGCGCAGCGACGTCCTGCCAGTTGACCAGCCAGGTTTCGACCTCTGCGCCATCATAGAGCCCGGCTGAGAGTTCAGCCTCGCTGATGCCGACGGAGCTCAGCGCGCCCTCAATGTCCATGGAGGAAACCGCAAGCCCGAGCGCGGTTTCGCTGGAGCTTGCATTGAAGCCGGTTTCCGGTTCATAGCTCACGGTATCGAACAACAAGGCCTGATCGTGGTCGGTGTAGCCCGAAACAACGCTATCCCTGCGTGTCAGTTTCCAGCAAAAGCAAAGGCTTGTCGCTTCAAGCTGAACATGTGATTCAAGCGCTGGCGGCAGCGAAATCATGGCAGCACCTCGATGAGCGGAATTGTCGGCGCCTGGCCGGCCCTGAAGGCGGTGAGGCTCACCGACAGTCTTTCCACGTCAAAGCGCACGGGCACATGAAACTCAAAGCCCGCACTGACCAGCGCGCCATTTGCCGGGATTGAACCGGCGGTGAAAACCAGTTCTCCCGTCGCATCATCAAAGGTGAAATGCGTCACCGGCGTCTTCTCAACGCCCGCGACGGCAACACGCAGTGAACCGGCCACCGGCTTCCTGATCGGGCGAACGTAAGCATCAAGCCCCGATCCGTAGGTCTTGACCAGCTTGAACCGGTTCGCCACGCCGTCACCCGTGCCTAGTGTCTGATCCGCTGGAGTCACTGCCAAACTGTCATTGCGCGAGGAATTGTCGAACGGATCCTTGAACCGGAACGCTGTCAGCTTGCCGCGGCGGGCTTCAAAAAACCGGATCACCTCTTTTAGGTCATCAATCGAGCGAATTCCGGTCCCGGCGTCATAGTGCCGTTTGGAATGGGCTTGGCGCGCATTGCGCTGTTCCTTGCCGGAGGTAAGGTCCGCCACTTCAATGCGCCGTTCGGGCCCGCCGGTTGCGCCAAAGGAGACGGGCAGCGGGAAGATCACATCGTGAAATGCAGCGATGGGCATGGCGTTTCCTTACAAATAGCGCGTGCCGCGTGATGCGGCGCGGGCCAGCATGGCGGTCATTTGCGCTTCCGATTTCCTGAACGAGGCGGCGTCGGGAGTGGTGACGTTGAGGACGACGTTGACATTGCCCTTGCCGCCGCCCGAGGCGACGCCGAGGCGTCCGTCCGCGGTGCGGCTGAGCGGCAATATGGCTTCGCTGCCCGCCTCGCCCATCAGGCCAAGGCTGTTGCCAGCGGGAAAGTATGTTGGCGAAGAGACAACGCCGCCGGAAGCAAACGGCGTCACGCCACCCTTGGCAAACGGTAGAATGCCGCCAAGCAAGCCGGAAAACACATTGGACAGCAACCCTTGCAGCGGCTTCAGCCCGGCGTCGAGGGCCATCCCCGCCAGACTGAGACCGACGCCCCGCAACACGTCTTCAAGGCTTTTGCCGTTGACCACCGCGCCCTTCAGCGCGTTGGTCAGCACCGAGCCGAATTGGCGGGAGCGGCTTTCCAGGTCCTTCAGCGCCAGGTCGAACGCGGCAGTGTCGGCGCGGATTTCAACATCGATCACTTCGGGCATTTAAGTCTCCTTGTCAGGATAGGAACCGGCAAGCGCGTCAAACTCCGTGCGCGTCGGCGCTTTGGCGGCGCTCAGAAATGGCTTCATCGCAAGCGCCAGTTCGCGCGGTGTCATCGCCCAGAATTCGGCTGGTGAAAGGCGCAGAACTCTGAAGGCGAAGGCCATGGCTTCGTCCCAGGGAAACGGCTTCGGCTCGGCCATTGTCATGGGGGCGGGTCGGCGGAGCCGAACGTCGCCTCCAGTAACTCCGCGACCGCCTGCGCACATCCGGCCAGCCCGCCTTTGCAGTGCATGGCGCCCAATTGCGCTGCGCTGATCGCATTTCCACCACCGCGCATGCCCGCCGCCAGCACTTCCAGCATGTCCTTGGCCGAGAGCCTGCCTGTCCCGAAACGTTCGGCCAGGGCATTGAGGTCGGTGCTGCCAAAGGCGTCTTCAAGCTCGGCCAAAGAGCCGAGCGTCAGGCAAAGCCGGTAAGGTTTGCCGTCGAACTCAGCGCTGATTTCTCCTCGCCGGTGATTGACCGCCATCAGACGGCTCCGAACGCGAGTGCACCGCCGGACTCCATGGCAATTTCGAAGGTGAGTTCGCCGTCATGCGCGCCAGAATATTCGAGCGACGTGATCTGGAACGCCCCCGTTACGGTGCCAAAGTCGGGGATCAGCACTTGCCAGTCGCGGATCGTGCCATCGAAGAACAGCGATCTGACCGTGGCATCCGATCCAGCGTCCTTGAATATGCCAGCCCCCGTGAGCGAGGCGCGCTGCACGCCGGCGCCAGCCAGCAGTTCACGCCAGCGGCCGGCGGATTCAGCGTCGGTCACATCAACGGTTTCGGCATTGAAGCTCAGCTTCTTGGATCGCAACCCCGCGACTGTCACATAGGTTCCGGTTCCCGTGCTGTCGATTTTCAGCAGCAGGTCCTTGCCTTTTTGGGCGCCCATTCGTCTCTCCTGTCAGTTCCAAAAATGTGGTTTGCGAACGCCTCATGCATCCGGTTCGGTCAGCGCCCTGTATCTGAGCGTGCCGTGATACCCGTCCTCGCTCACGTCAAAGCGCACTTCCTCGGCTTCGAGCAGAAGGAGAACCAAGCGGTGGTTCAATAGGTCAGCATCGAGACCCTCGAGCCTCAACCGGACCTTTTCCATGATTTCATGTGTTTCGATGCGCCCGCCGGCCCGCGACCAGACATGCACGCTCAGCAAGTGCTCGCGGCCCTCCTCACTTGCCGTGCTCCAGTCAAAGGAGAGCGTCCGGCCGATCGTCACAAAAGGGAGTTTGGCGGTTTGCGCCGGATGGTCGTAGATTTTCGCGCCGCCCAGTTGCGTTGTCAGCGGCACGTCCGTCGACAGGCGCAGAATGATCGCCTTCTGAAGATCAAGAGCCGCCGCGCTCATGACGGCTCACCATCCTTGAAGGCCTTGCGCCGCGCCCGCGCCCGCTTGCGCAATTCAGGATCGATCACCCGCGGCGTGCCGCGCGACTTCCTGCGTTGTTCTTTCAAAGCATCGGGAAGTCTCAGACCCTCCCATCGCAATGCGCGTATCAGGCCGTCGGCTGTCATTTCCATCGAGAGTTTCATTCGGTCTCCTCCCGTGTCCTTGCTATGAGATAACGTCTGGTTTCGTCGGAATCCTGAACCGAGACGATCGGAAAAAGCCTCGCGAGTTTGCGAAAGCGCATGCCGGTGCGCACGTTGTCGCGATAACGAAACGTCACCCGGTGGGTTTGCTCCGGCGAGGTCCGGCCTGCCCAGAACTCGCGCTCTGGATTGACTGGCTCCAATCTTGCCCAAACCGTCGACACTTCGCTCCAGAGCGTCGTAAAGCCTCCGGCGCCGTCCGGTGTCTCAACTGGTTCCTCGAGCGTCAACTCGTGGTTCAGCATGCCGGGATCAATGAATATTGATTGCATCACAGACCGACCCGCCGATAACGGGCGATGATGCGTTCGAAATTTGGCGGCCAGGCCGCGCTTGCCCGGTCGAAGGGTTCGGCGCCGCGGTATTCGTACCAATGCGCGGCCAGAAGCATGATGGCGCGTTTCAGTCCATCCGGCACTTCGACCCCGGTCGCGCCAAAGCCGGCGGTGAAATCCACTTCAATTGCGTTGATGTCCCTGCCCGGTTGCGTGAGGCCGTCAGGCATCGCAATGCGCGCCGGCCTTGAGGCGCGGTCGAGCACAAGGCCGCTGAGAGCGAGCGTGGAAGGAACACCCGCTTCATCAAACACGGTGACTGAGTCGAGCGAAAGGACAGGGGTGCGCTGCAGGAGGATGATCTGCGAAACCGGCCAGCAATCGAGATAAAGCCGCCATTGCTGCGAAATCAGCGCCAGCCCGGTTGCCTGTTCGACCTCCTCGCGGGCCGCCTTCATCAGGCTGGAAACCAGCGCATCCTCGCTGTCATGGGAGAGCCGCAAATGCTGTTTTACTTCGGCGAGCGTGACCGGCTCGGCCGATGGTTCGGTGATGCGTGTCAGCGTCATGTGGGGCTTTCCTGTCTGTCAAAATGAAGCGGCCCCGGCGGGAGGGTCCGGGGCCGCAATTGGCGTCAGAGGGCAAACTTGCCCGTCAGGAGACGCCAAACTTCAAGAGTTTGATCGCATCGAAGTCCTGGACGCCGCCGCCCACACGCTTGGTCGTGTAGAAGAGCACGTAGGGCTTGGCGGAATACGGATCGCGCAACACCCGCACGCCGATGCGATCGACGATGAGATAACCGCGTGAGAAATCGCCGAAGGCAGCCGACATCGAGTTGGCGGCGATGTTCGGCATGTCTTCCGCCTCGACCACGGGAAAGCCCATCAGCGTCGCTTTGCCGCCCGCAACTGCTGAAGGCTGCCACAGGTAATTGCCGTCTACGTCCTTCAGTTTGCGGATCGTCCCTTGCGTCTTGCGGTTCATCACCCAGGAGGCGTTCTGCCGGTAACCCGCCTTGACCGAAAACACCGTATCGACGAGCACGTC
>JANNRN010000486.1:0-3572 GCA_031401375.1 Phyllobacteriaceae bacterium
CGTCACCTACGTTCGCAACATCACCGACGTTGACGACAAGATCAACGCGCGCGCCTTGCGTGACTATCCGGGCCTGCCGCTGAACGAAGCGATTGGGAAAGTCACCGAAAAAACCGCCAACCAGTTTCATGAGGATGTGAACGCGCTCGGCTGCCTGGCCCCGACGCACGAGCCGCGCGCGACCGAACACATCGAGGGCATGGTCGCGATCATCCAGAAACTTCTGGGCAGCAACCACGCCTATGTCGCCACCGGCGGCGAGGGCAGGGAGGTTCTGTTCGATACGTCATCAATGCCGGAATACGGCGAATTGTCGAAACGCAGGCTTGAAGACCAGCAGGCGGGCGCGCGCGTTGCCGTCGAAGCGCACAAGAAAAACCCTGGCGACTTCGTCCTCTGGAAAGAATCGGCGGCAAACGAGCCCGGCTGGCCGGCGATGTTAATAGATCGCGGCGAAAAGGTTGATATCTTCGGCCGCCCCGGCTGGCACATCGAGTGCTCGGCCATGTCGAAATTCCACTTGGGCGAAGTCTTCGACATCCACGGCGGCGGCCTCGACCTCATCTTCCCGCATCACGAAAACGAAATCGCCCAGTCCCGCTGCGCCCACGGCACGGAAGTCATGGCCAATGTCTGGATGCATAACGGCTTCCTGCAAGTCGAAGGCAGGAAAATGAGCAAGAGCGAAGGGAATTTCGCGACGATCCACGAGCTTTTGCACACGGAGAAATTCGGGGGCAGGAAATGGCCCGGCGAAGTGCTGCGGCTGGCGATGTTGATGACGCATTATCGGGAGCCGATTGATTTTAGCGTAAGCAGACTCAAAGAAGCAGAGAAAATTCGTAAAGATTGGCTCGGAATTGTTGCGAGACGCGGGAATCCAGACAAAGGAACTGTCGATGAAAGCGTTGCAGAGGCGCTATCGAATGATCTCGATACTTCAGCTATGAAATCTGCAATCGAGAAATTGATAGTTCTTGCTCGCGACCCAAAATCTGCCCAATACACTTCGGTCCAACGGGTTCGCTCGAACAACAACTTGGCGAAAACCCTGCTTTGGCTTGGCTTCGCCAATGACAGTGACTTCGCGGTAGCAAAAGAGCAAAGCGCCGAAGTCAAGATGTCGATAGAAGCTGCAATGGTTGGACTTAAGGCAGGCGATATCGCCTCGAAATTGAATGAACGCCTCTCATTCCTCGCCGCCAAAAACTTCGCCGAGGCCGACCGCATCCGCGATGAGCTTTTGGCTCAGGGAATCCAGCTAAAGGATTCAAAAGACTCAGTAACCGGCGAGCGGGTCACTACTTGGGAGGTGAAGCGGTGAGGGTTGAGCGAGGCGCCCCCCTCTGTCCTGCCGGACATCTCCCCCGCAAGGGGGGAGATCGAAGGCGGCGGCGTTTTCGCTTATTCTTGAAGCCTTGCAAGCAAGGGCAAAACGGCGGCGTTGCCAATCTCCCCCCTTGCGGGGGAGATGTCCGGCAGGACAGAGGGGGGCGCCTCGCGCTGACATCAAATAACCCCACATGGCACAGCCATGCCGCATGATATCGTCTCTAACCGTCTGAGAAACAACGCGAAATCCATGCGTCGCCAAATGACGGATGCGGAACTAAAACTGTGGAATGAACTCCGCGCCCATCGCCTGATGGGCCTTGGCTTCCGGCGTCAATTCCCGATTGACCGTTACATCGTTGACTTCGCCTGCGCAGAGAAAAAACTCATCGTCGAAGTTGATGGATCCCAACACGCCGAAGACGGCGCTGCAGCCCATGACGCCAATCGAACCGCATACTTGCAAAGGCGCGGCTGGACAATCCTGCGCTTCTGGAACGATGACATCCTGAGGTCTCTTGACGCCGCCTGTCAGCAGATCATCACCATTGCCGGCCTCGCCGCCCCGGAAAATGCTATGCCGATCATCCAGTTAACGCAGGAGCATCCATCATGATCGACCATCTTGGCATTCACGTCGCTGACTTCGCCAAATCCAAAGCCTTCTATGATACGGTTTTTGCCGCTCTCGGCGGCTCGCTCCTTTACACCGTTCCAAAGCAATATACCGGTGGCATCGGTGTCATTGGCTATGGCCGCGAGCGGCCTGTGTTCTGGCTGCATGAAGGCGCTTCGCATGGTACGCAGCACGTCGCCTTCACCGCCCGCTCACGCGCTGAAGTGGTTGCTTTTCACGCGGCAGCCATTGAGGCGGGCGGCAAGGACAATGGCGGGCCCGGCCTTCGTCCGCATTATCATGCCGACTATTACGGCGCTTTCGTTTTTGATCCCGATGGTAACAACATCGAAGCCGTCTGCCACGCGCCGGAGTGAAAAATGGTTGAAAAACAGACGCATAGCGGCGGATGTCAATGCGGCGCGGTCCGCTTCAGGGTAACCGGGGCGCTCGGCGATGCCTCGATTTGCCATTGCCGCATGTGCCAGAAAGCCTTTGGCGCCTTCTACGCGCCGCTGGTCACGGTGAGGGAAGGTTCGCTCGAATGGACCCGCGGCGCGCCCAAATTCTTCCAGTCCTCCAACCATGTCTTTCGCGGCTTTTGCGCAAACTGCGGCACGCCCCTGTCTTACCGCGCGCCAGATGGCGTCGGGCTTGCCATCGGCGCCTTCGACAACCCGTCTGAAATCCGTCCCCTCATGCAATGGGGCATTGAAGGTAAACTGCCATACACCGATGAAATGCCCGCGCTGCCCGGCTCACGAACGGAGGAAGACATGGCCGGTGCGCCATTCCTCGCTGATCTGACAAGCTTCCAGCACCCGGACCACGACACGGATAAATGGCCGCAAAGGAGCGAAAAATGACCCTTGTTTCCGGCGGATGCCAATGCGGCGCAATCCGTTACAGCGCGGAACTGCGTCCCGAAACTGCCCACATCTGCCATTGCCGGATGTGCCAGAAGGCGGCGGGCAATTATTTCATGCCGCTCGCCAATGCCCCCAAAGCGACGTTTCGTGTGACGCGCGGCAAGATCGCCTGGTTCCAATCGTCCGAGCCGGTCCGCCGCGGCTTTTGCGAAAAATGCGGCACGCCGCTGATCTTCGAGACGGTCAGCGCAAAACACCTCAACATCACCCTTGGCTCGCTCGACAACCCCGCCGCCATCATGCCCTTTGAACAAAGCGGCATTGAATCGCGCGTGCCCTGGTTCGATCAATTGCCAGACATCCGCGAGGAAGTGAGCGGCGCCAGCGAAACCGACAATGGCGCACGGCTTAAACTGATTGCGCGTACCGACCACCAGCATCCCGACCACGACACAGTTGAGTGGCCCCTCTGAAACCGAATATTCAGCCAATCACGTTAGAACCGGAACATGACCAAAGAACGCATATATCTCTTCGACACAACGCTGCGCGACGGCCAGCAGACGCCGGGTGTGGATTTCTCGCTCGAAGACAAACAGGCCATCGCCAAGCTGCTGGATGATTTCGGCATTGACTATGTCGAGGGCGGCTATCCGGGAGCGAACCCGACTGATACCGCATTCTTTGCCAGAAAGCAGACATCCTCGGCCAATTTTGTTGCCTTTGGCATGGCTAAACGCACCGGCATCTCGGCA